>CAYUFO010000075.1:0-8196 GCA_964443985.1 uncultured archaeon
GTCTCGTAGACGACGGTGTGCTGCTTTCGCTCGGACGAGAAGGGAATCTCGTCCATCCGCTTCTTGTCCTTGTGTGCGGGTTCGTAGTCGAGCTTGGCGGCAGCGACGAGCAGCGACGCCTCGGTGGGGTCGCCGGTTATTTCCGTGCCGTCGAATCCTGCGTCATTGGCGCCAACCGCTGCATCGAGGAGGCGTGAGAGATCTTCCTTGATGTCTCTTACGGGTTTTCCGTCGGCGTCTTGGAATGCCCCTCTAGCCGTGTATCCTTCTCCTGTCACCTCATATTCATCGTCCGGCGTCCACACCCGTCTGACGGTCATCTCGTTTTTCGTGAGGGTGCCGGTCTTGTCGGTGCAGATGACGGTCGTCGAGCCGAGCGTCTCGACGGCGGGGAGCTTTCTTATGATGACGTGTTTTGCGACCATGCGGCGGGTGCCGGTGGCGAGCGCGACGGTGACGACGCCGGGCAATCCCTCGGGGACGGCGGCGACGGCGAGCGCCACCGCGATGATGAAGAGGTGAAGGGGATCCTCGTTGGAGAAGATGAGCCCTGTGGCGAAGACGATGGCGCACAGGATGATGACGGCGATGCCTATCTGCTTGCCGAGGACGCCGAGCCGCTTCTGCAAGGGCGTCTTCTCCTCCTTGATGGCGGCGATGTGGCCTGCGATGGCGCCGAGTTCAGTGTCCATGCCGGTCGCAACGACGACGGCCGTGGCCTTGCCCGCGACGACGTTGGTCGCCATGTAGAGCATGTCGGTGCGGTCGGCGAGGCCGGTGTCCTCTTCGACGGCATCGGGTTTCTTGCGGACGGGCGTGGACTCGCCGGTCAGCGAGCTCTCGTCGACGGCGAGGTCGACGAGGTCGATGACGCGGGCGTCGGCGGGCACGCGGCTTCCCGCTTCAAGGCGGATGACGTCTCCGGGGACCAGCGATGAAGCCTCTATCTCGCGCTCCTTCCCGTCGCGGACGACAATAGCCGTGGGCGACATCATGCTCTTGAGGGCTTCGAGCTCCTTTTCGGCGCTGTATTCCTGATAGAAGCCGACGGCGACGATGAAGACGACGATGACGAGGATGAAGGCTGCCTCCACCATCTCCTGGACGCTGCCTTCGGCGACGCCGATGCCCACCGAGATGAAGGCCGCGCCTATCAGGAGCAGGATGAGGAAGTCCTTGAACTGGTCGGCGAGGATGTCAAACGGCGTTTTTCCCTTTCGTTTTTCGAGCTCGTTTTTTCCCTCCTCTTCAAGGCGGGCTTCGGCCTCTTTTTTTGTGAGGCCCTTCTCAGACGAGTCGAGCCGTTTCAGGGTGTCGCCTGCCGAAAACGAGTGCCACTCCTCTTGGGGCATGGTGGATATATGCGGGAAAAAGCTATAAGAATGATGGCTCCGAGATGGACTGGCTTACATCTGTGAGCAGGGCATGACAGCCCGCAGCGGAGCAGAAATCATGTTTTGCAGCGTGACGCCGCCGGGAAGCAATGCGCTCCGACTCATCTGGAGTTCCTTTGGGGAGATGCTATCGAGCTCCCCGCCGACGGCGGGGGCCTTTGGGGCGCGCACGACTTCCTTCATCGTTGTTTCCTCTTAGGATGGCTTCGCTTATAAAGCTGTCTGTCAGAACCGGCTTTTTTGGCCGACTCGCCGTAGCATTATCTCGTCGAGTTCCGTGAGGATTTTCTCCTCGAGGTCGTCGTCGATCTCGATGGGGTCCTCGCCGGGGGGCGTGACGAGGGCGAACTGGAAGTCGTCGCCCATGCCCGGCGTGAGTCCGAAGTGCTTTGAGGGCTCGGAAAAGAGGCTTTGGAAGAAGGCGTCGCCGTCGATCTCTGCGATGATGCCTGCAAGGACGTCGAGGCGGACGCCTTTATGGGGATTCCATTCGTCGATCATTTTGTTCTCGCGTGGATTACCTATGCGCGTAGTAGAATATTAAAAGGTTGTCCTTTTTCTCGTCGAGGCGGGCAAAGCAGAAGCGTTCGAACTGGATGACGTCGCCGACCTCGAGGTCGCGGCACAGCGGCTCGCAGTAGCCGGTGACGGTGCCTTCGGGGCCCCGAATCTCGGCTTCGACATAGTCTGCGAGCCACTGGAGCTTGGGGACCTTGACGTTCTTCTCGCGTGCCTTCGCCTTGACGCCGTGGACCGATACCGCCTCGATGCTGATGTTCGTTAGATTCATGAGGCGGTGTTCGACGCCGAGCTTCATGCGGTGGATGTCGGGGCCCGCCACCCACAGGTGCATCTCGCCCTCCTCGTTGACGGGGACGTCGTACTCGCGAAACCCGCGGTCGCGGAAGGTGGGATGCAGGGGGAGATTCACGTGGGTTTCTTCGGCACCCTCGACGACGAGGGGCATGGGGTCGGCAAGGAAGTAGTAGCGGTCGGCCTGCGGGTCGACGATCTTGCGGTTCTCGGCGTAGAGGTTCTCAAGGGAGAACGAGATGTCGTTCTCGCCGACGCCTTGGGCGAGCATGAGGTTTCTTATGGCCTGCCCCCGGATGCCGCGGCGCCGGAAGGCTCGGAGCATGGGCAGCCGGGGGTCGTCCCATCCTTCATAGGTGCCGTCGGCCACGGCCTTGGCGATGCCCGACGTCGAAAGCTTGCCGTAGTCCTCGACCTTCATGCGGCCGAAGACGATGGTTTTCGGATACTCCCAGCCGAAGTAGTCGTAGAGGTAGCGCTGGCGGTGCTCGGAGTCGCGAAGCTCCTTTCCCCTGAGGATGTGGGTGACGCCCTGCAGGTGGTCTTCGACCGCTGACTCCATGTCCAAAAGCGGCCACACGCAGTATGAGTCGCCGACCTTGGGGTGGGTTGCCTTGAGGACCCGGAAGGCCACCCAGTCGCGGACGGCGGGGTCGGGGTGGCCGAAGTCGGTCTTGACGCGCAAGACGACCGACTTCTCCTCGTAGCCGCCTGCGAGCATCTTCTCCCATTCGGCGAGCGTCTCCTTTGGGTCCTGCTCGCGATGCGGGCAGCACTGCTCGCCGCGGTCCTTGAAGCGCTTGAACTCCTCCTGGCTGCACGAGCATACGTAGGCCTTGCCCATCCCGATGAGCTTCTCGGCGTGCTCGTAGTAGATAGGCATGCGCTCGCTTGCGACGACGACCCTGTCGGGGGGGCAGCCGATCCACGCGCAGTCCTCGACGTACCAGTCGTAGGCCTCGGCGAGGGGCTTTTTCACCTTGGGGTCGGTGTCATCGAAGCGCACGATGAATGTGCCGTCGTATCTCTTGGCAAGATAATGGTTGATGACGATGCCCCGGCTGCTGCCGATGGTCGGCGGGCCGTTGGGGTTGGGGGCGAATCTCAGCACTGGCTTGTCCGGGTCGCCGGGGAGCGTGAGGTGCTCGAGGACCCGCTTTGAAACGCCTTCTTCTGCAGCCATCTGTTTATACATCGCAGCGGCAATATAATAGTGATGGCTGCTCGGATGCTCCTGCTCCTCTTCCTTTTCGTGTTCGTCCTCCTCGCAGGCCCCGCCGCCGCGTGGGATCAGGCCACCCACGCCTGGCTCGCACGGCAGGTCTGCGCTGAATTCGACTGCGACTGCGAGTACCACATCGTTACCGGCGCCCAGCTTCCCGCTGAACGGTTCACGAACGACCGAGACAGTATGTGCTTCAACCGCACCGACGCCTGTTTCGGCGACGACTGGCGGTGCCCCACGCCGCGGACGTGCCCCGCCGACACCCAAGTCGAGAACTGGCTTGCCCGGGCAAAGGAGAAGCGGGGTTGCGCCGCCTGGCACGACGTCGGCGTCGCCGGCGCCTACTACTTCGAGGGCCGGGAATTCTTCAACCAGGTGCTTGGGGCAAGCGAACGCGACTGCGTTTCGCCCTTCGAAGAATCCGTGGGGCGCCTCATCCAGCGAAATCAATCCAATTGGACGGTCTGCCGCTGCGGCGTGTGCGTGTCCAAAAAAGACCTCGAAGACATGGCCGCAGACTACGCCGATACCCTCGGCTTCATGGTCCGGCTCACCTCCCATGAGACGAAACGCGTCGTCGTCGTCGCCAACAGCATCGACCGGGCCCTCGCCGACGACTTCTACACGTTTCTTGGGGGGTCGGGGTTTTCCGTCGTCTCAGTGGGGGCCGATCACCTCAAGTATCACAAGGATGAGCCCTACCTCTTCTTCCTTGGTGGCCACCGCTCCCCCGAAGGCGTCGGCGGACTGGTTTCACCACTCCTTTCCGAAAAGGAGAAACGACAGCTGTTAACCTCCCCCACCGCAGCCAAATCCTTTGTGAAGACCAACGTCTACCGTCCCGGCCAGGTCGTCTACGTCTTCGCAGGCCATGAGAAGGAGCAGACGCGGCTCGCCTGGCAGCAGGCCAAAGACGAGGTCGGCAGATTTCTCACAACCCGCGTCACCGACACCTGCCTTGCCGATGCCGACTGCGGCGAGGTCTCCCCGGGCTCCTACAGCTGTGACGGCGAGAACCTCGTCCAGGCCGTCCATATCCCTAAATGTGTTAATGGCGTCTGCAAGACCGTTCTCAGCCACGAACACGTCGAGCGCTGTACCGCGGGGAAGTACTGCGTTCCGGGCGAATCGCGCTGCCGCTGGCTCAGATAGCGTGGGTCGGGCACTCGCAGAATGCGGGTACTCCCGGGTTTTCGCTTTTTTAAGCCTAAATGGCGAAATAATAATTGATTCCCAGCCGCTTCGGGCCGAACGGGGTGTCCGGTCTGCGGGAACAGGCGGAGGGGGGTGGATGAAAGGACCATGAGGTCGCCCCTCCAACACCTGGCCGTCGCCGGTCTGGCGACACTGGCTCTCCTGTCTTTATTTCACGGCATCCCCCTCGCATATGCGGCGGTCGTCAGCTCTTCGGTGACCGTCGGCAATTCCGCGCCGACCGTGTCCTCCGTGTCTGTCGACGATGCCACGGACTCCCCCTCAAACGAGGTAGACCTGTCTGATGCGTCATCGGTCCTCGTCAACTGCACGGGCACCATCACCGACAATAACGGTTTTGCGAACGTGACGGGGGCAGCCGCTGAGTTCTTTCTCAACAGCGAGGGTGTCGGCGACTTCACGGGAACCGCCGACGACGGCGACAACCGCTACACGAACACGAGCTGCGAGCTCAGCGGCGGTGCGGGCAATACCGTGGACGTCGAGTGCACCTTCGCGGTCCAGTTCTACGCCGACCCCGGGGAATGGAACTGCACCATCAACGCCACCGACGACCTCGGCTGGGGCCTCGGCTGGGACAACACCACCGTGAACACGCTAACGGCGCTGAGCGTGCCGGCGTCGCTGAGCTTCGGGTCCCTGGGCCTGGGGGACACCTCCGCAGACACCGCGCTCACGGTGACCAACACTGGCAACGAACAGATAGACGTCAGCCTCGACGGCTTTGGCGGGGGTGACGGCGACGGCTACGCCATGACCTGCGACACGGGTGCCATCGACGTCGCCAACCTCCGCTACGACCTTTCGAGCGGGACCGACTACGGTTCGATGACGTCCCTGACCGATGCGGCCGTGACCCTCTCCTCGTTCGACCTCGCCGACGGGGCCGCCTCGACCGACGACATCTACTGGAAGCTCCAGCTGCCTTCGAGCGGCGTCGCTGGCGCCTGCAGCGGCACCGTCAACGTCAACGCGGTGTCGGGATAGCGAGAGCATCTCCTTTTTTAGGCTAGACATACAGGAATAACCGTGATGTCTCGAGCACGCAAACCACGCCTCGCACTCCTCCTGGTTCTTTTCACGGTGGCACTGGCGTCCCCCGCGGCAGCGCTCGGCGTCAGCCCGTCCACGGTGAGTTTCTCGCGCGTCCTGCCCGGCGGCTACGCGGAGCGCCCCCTCATGATATCTTCGGGCACCGCCACCGAGCCCGAGCACGTCGACGTGTCGGTCACCGGGCCGTTGTCCTCGTGGATCCGCATCGCCTCCGATGCGGGCCTCACCCTCGAGGCGACAAAACCGGTGAGGCTCACCGTCATCGTCGAGCCGCCACCGGATGCCGAGGCGAACACCTATCGGGGGACGCTCAAGGTCCGCACGACGCCCATCGGCGCCGAAGAGACGCCGTCTGGGATGGGGGTGTCGGTGGGCATCGACGTGCCGTTGTCCGTCGAGGTCGTGGAGACCTCGATCGCCCGCTATGACGTCCTCGAGGTGCGGCCGCACCCCCTCACGCCGGGCGAACCGCTCGCCTTCGACGCGCTCATCGTGAACTCGGGCAACGTCCCGGTGTCGCCCGCGGCCGAAGCCACCGTAACGGGTACCGGGACTGCGGGGCAGGGCTCTTTCATGCTCTCCGGTTCGGCCATCGAACCGTCTCGGGAAGCCTGGCAGACCTTCCGACTCGAGGATGTGTTGGTCCGCGAGGGGGCGGACTACACCGCCACGGTGCGGTTTATCCTCGGACAGAAGACGGTGGCAGAAGAGGTGATGACCTTCGCTCGGCGGGTGGCGAGCACCCTCCATTCGACCGTCATAGAAGGGACGATTCCCACGACGTCGAGCCGTTCTGGGCCCTCGGGCGTCGACGAGGCCCAAGGGGATCCCTCTTCATCGCTTTTGGTGCCCGTCGCCATCCTCCTCGTCGTGGTCGCGGCCTTCCTTGCCGCAGCGACCCTCTATCTGGCACGCAGCCGAATGCCTCCCAGGATCAAGAAGCCTCCTTCAAAGCCCCGGTCGGGTTCCCGGCTGGGAGGTGCCGGCGGGCATTGAGGCAACCGACGATGTCTCATGGCTCCCCCAACACAATCACTGCGCTCTTCTGTCTTGTGATGCTGGCAGCTCCTGGCTGCGCCCAGTGGTGGGACGGTGGCTGGGAACGGCGCATCACAGTCAATCTCACCAATGCGGGTACCAGCGCATTGTCGGATTTCCCCGTCTATCTCGTCGTCTCCCATCGGACGGGCATGCAGGACGACTTCGAGGACCTCCGCTTCGTGAACGGGAGTTGCGGTGCCGCAAGCGTCGCTGAGCTCCCCTACGAGATAGAATACGCCAACAACACGGAGGCGAACGTATGGGTCCGCGTGCCCATGCTCGAAGCCGATTCGACCTCGCTTTGTCTGTACTACAACAAGTCCTCCGCCGCCTCGGGAGAGAACGCCACCGGCGTCTGGGACGACAATTACGTCTCTGTGTGGCATCTTTCAGAGCAGTCGGGGTCCTACAATGACTCGACAGTAAACGATGAGGATTCGACCACCGAAGCCCAGCATTCCCGCGACAACGAGGGCATCGCCGGCAAAGCGCCCTACTTCACCGACATGACCGACTACGTCAACTTCCCCGACACAGTCAACGACGGACCCTTCACCGTCGAGCTCTGGTTCAAGCCGGACTGGAACGGCAACGACGGCGCCGACCACACCTTCCTTGACCTGACCGACGACCCGCTTTACTTCTTTTTGGCCAAGAACGCCGCCAACAACCTCATGTTCCACTTTGAATCTGCCAACGACGCCGACGTCCAAATCGACTACGCGGTGGGGGGCGTCATATCCTCGGGATCATGGTATTATGAAGTGGGCGTCGGGGAATTCGGCGCCTCAAGCCAGACGATGTATCTCGATGGCGACGTCGTGGGTTCTGATACGGTGGCCGTCAACCAAAAAGGCTCCTTTTCGGGCAACATCCGTCTCGGCTCGCCGGGCGACACCTACATCGTCCCCCCGGGACCCGCCGACGCCGTCATCGATGAAGTCCGCGTCTCCAACGTCACCCGCAGCGATGCGTGGATCAATCAGACCTACCAGTTCGTCGCCAATCAGGCGTCCTTCGTTTCGTTTGATAATCTCGCCCCGTCAGTGGGTCCCGTGGTCGTGGATGACGGTGTCGGCTCACCAGCTAATGAGATAGACCTGTCTGATGGCGCGACTGTGCAGGTGAACTGCACGGCCACGATCTCTGATGGAAACGGGTATCCCGACGTGTCGTCGGTCCGGGGGGAACTGTTCCTCGCAAGCGAGGGCCTCTCTGATTTCACGGGATCGGCAGATGACGCCAACACCCGCTATACGAATACGAGCTGCTCGCTGAGCGCGGGCTCAGAGGACGCCATCGAGGCAGTATGCAGTTTCTCGGTCGAGTACTACGCGACGCCCGGCGAGTGGAATTGCACGCTCAATGCCTCGGATGCCAGCGCCTGGCACGTCGGATGGGACACGACGGCCGTGAATACGTTGGCGGCGTTGAGTGTGCCGGCGTCCTTGGACT
>CAYUFO010000076.1:0-8113 GCA_964443985.1 uncultured archaeon
CGTCATGGTTTTCTCACCTGGAAAGACATACGCGTAGCCGAGGACGGCAAGGATGAAGACAACGACACCCAGGCCTCCCGTCTTCACTGCCACCATGTTCGCACGTATCCCTCCAGGGAATCCTTACGCATCGCGACATAAATACGTACCGCGTTCCCCGATGAAAGGATGCTCATCCGGAATGGTGTATTAATAGGGCCGCTCCCTAATTCCTGTCGGCATCATGACGTCCCTGCCTCGCGTTTGTGTGGTCGGCCTCGGCTATGTGGGTTTGCCGGTGGCGGTGCTCGCCGCAGAAAAGGGGTTTTCCGTCATGGGCTTTGATGCGGATTCCTCGGTCGTTTCTTCGCTTTCCCAGGGCGTCCTCCACATCAAGGATGCCCGGTTGCAGGAGCAGTTTTCAAAGGTCCAAAAGGCCCTCACCGTGACCGGGGATGCGACGAGAGCACTGATAGAAGCCGACGTCGTCGTCGTGTGCGTGCCGACGCCCGTCGACGTCCACCGCGTCCCCGACCTCGACCCGTTGACGTCGGCGGTGAAAACCGTTGCCGCCCACCTAAAAAAAGGCCAGCTCGTCGTCATCGAATCGACCATCTATCCCGGCGTCACCGAGCACCTGGTCAGACCCATCCTCGAAGGAACCGGCCTCGCAGCAGGCTCCGGCTTCTATCTCGCCCACTGCCCCGAGCGCATCGACCCCGGCAACGAGGAGTGGCCGCTCGCCCGCATCCCCCGCGTCCTCGGCGGCGTCGACCCCGAAAGCTGCAAAAGGGCCGCATCCTTTTATCGCAGCCTCCTTGACGCCGACGTCTACGAGACCCGGACGGTGCGGGAGGCGGAGGCCGCCAAGGTCGTCGAGAACACGTTCCGCGACATCAACATCGCCTTCGTCAACGAGCTCGCCCAGTCCTTCGATGCAGCGGGCATCGACGTCGTCGACGTCATCCGGGCCGCCTCCACGAAACCCTTCAGCTTCATGGCCCACTACCCCGGCTGCGGCGTCGGCGGCCACTGCATACCCGTCGACCCCTACTACCTCATCGACGCCGCCAAGAAAAGCGGCTTCGACCACACCTTCCTCGTGCTGGCCCGCGACATCAACAACGGCATGCCCGCCTACACCGTGGCGCGGCTCGAGGAGGCCCTCGCCGAGCAGGGTCTCGCCCTCAAGGACGTGACGGTCGGGATCCTCGGCCTCGCCTACAAGGGCAGCGTCGACGACGTCAGGGAGAGCCCCGCCCTGAAGATACGCGAGCTCCTCAAAGACAGGGGCGCTGCCGTCCTCGCCTTCGATCCCTACCTCCCAGAGCAAAGCGACGTCGCCTTGGTTGATGAGCTCCTTGACCGCTGTGAGGCCGTGGTCCTCGCCACAGCGCACGCTCAATTCCAGGACATCGATTTCTCCCCGGCAAGACATCTCTCCGTCGTCGTCGACGGCAGAAACGTCCTCGACAAGGCATCCATCGAAGCGGCAGGCATCGCCTACCGCGGCATAGGACGATAAGCCACGCCACCATGAAAAACGTCCGCTACCTCGTCCAGGCCGCCACCGTCGTCTTCGCCCTCTCGCTTGCAGTCATGCCCCGGCGTGAGGTGCTCGCCCTCGTGGTCGTCCTCGGCGCCCTCCACCTCGCCCTCCTCGAACGCGCCAAGCGCAGCCGGGACGCCACCTCGGACACCCACCCCGGCCTCTCGCTGCAGCCAGTCAACTACTGGCTTGCCGTGTTCCTGCTGGTCGCCCTCTTCCCCCCCGCCGTCGCCGCCGCCGGCTGGAGCGTCGCCGCCCTCGCAGAGGGGTTGAGCCGGTTTCTTTCCGGCCGCCGGGAGACCTTCACCGCCCGCGACGAAATGGCAGCGTATTTCCTCCTGTCGTTCACCGGCATCTCGGTGGCCCTGGTCCTTTTGACCGCATGGCCCCAGCCTGCCATCTTCCTTTACGCGCTCGTGACGGCCCTCTTCGTTGCCGTCGCGGTGGGCGTGCGCGGCGTCATCGACCTCACCCTCCTGTTGCCCCTGGGTGCCGCGCTTTTCCTGTATTCGCTCACCTTCGCCGGCGCCCCAGCCATAGACGGGGCGCTTTTCCTGCCCGCCCTCATCGTCAACCTCGTCCTCGCCATCGGCGCCTACGCCGTCAGAAGCATCGACGTGTCGGGAGCCGTCGGGGGGTTCGCCATCGGCTTCGCCCTCTACGTCTTTCTCGGTCCTCCCGGGTTCGTCGTCATGTTCACCTTCTTTCTTGCGGGCTCCGCGGCCTCGAAGGTCGGCTATTCCCTCAAGCACGCCAACGGCGTCGGCCAGGAGAAGAAGGGGGCGCGAAGCTTCAAGCACGCGCTCGCCAACTGCGTCATCGGCGTCTACTTGGCCTTTCTCGCCGTGGGGAGCGGGGACCCCCGCTTCGTCGTGGGCTTCGTCGGATCCTTCGCGGCGACGCTCGCCGACACCATCTCAAGCGAGCTCGGCCAGCTTGTCGGGCAGCGGCCGCGGCTCATCACGACCTTCGAGCTCGTGCCCCTGGGCACCGACGGCGGCGTCACGTTCTCGGGGACGATGCTCGGCGTCCTCGCGGCATCGCTTTTGGGGATGGTGGCGATGGTGGTTGACCTGATACTGCCTGCCGGCCTGTGGATAGTCGTTGGGGCGGGGTTTGCCGGCACGAGCGTCGATTCCATTTTGGGAGCGCTCTATGAACGCAAGAAGAAGGCGACAAACGAGGCCGTGAATTTCTTTTGCGCCCTGTCGGGGGGCCTGTTCGGCGTGTTCGCGGCGGGCATAGTCTAAACTATGCCGTAGCTCTTTTCGAGCTTTCCGAGAGCTTTCTTTGCATACTCGATGCTGGGCTCGATGACGTCGGGTATCGTGTTCTCCGCGAACGCGCGGCTCGGCGTCTTGTTGGCCGTGAACCGATGCCTGCGCCCCAATCGGTCGACGAGGCCGAGCTCCCGGAACTGGGCGAGCCACAACTGGATGTTGCGGTCGGTGAGTCCCTCCTCGACGTCGCGGCCCTCACGTTCACGGAGCGCCACGACCTCCCGCTTGATGTCGGCAGTCGATAGGCCGATGTCTTGGCTGCGCGCCGACAAAAGCACGTGGAAGATGTCTCGGGCCACGGGACTCGTCACGCCGATCGCATCCAAAAAAAGCGACAGCAGCGTCTGGGGGTCGTCGGACGTCAACCCCGACTCGTCATACCACCGCAGCTTCAGGTTCGCAAGCTGATTCATAGGTCAACACCTATTTATTAACAGACTGCTTTTAATATCTTCTGATTGCTATGGCAGATGAGCCCATCCTCGAGAAACGGTTCGACGAAGACGTCGACGTCGACTCCAAGCTCTCAGAGGGAGGAGTCCTCGCCACCTTCTACATCGAGGTCCAGGGAAACGACAAGGAGAAAGCCCAGCAGGCGCTCGAAACCACCATCCTCGAGCGCATGGCGGCCGAGCCAAACCTCTCGCTGCTCGTCGTCCGTTTCTTCGAGTTCGAGAAGAACCCCGACAAGGACTTCTTCTCGGGCGTTGCCGAGGTAAAACTCATCACCGACGACTTCAGGTGGCTCGTCAACGTGACGATGCGCTACGGCCCCTCCGCATTCGAGATAGACGAGCCCGAGGAAGTAACCTTGTCGCTTGAGGCCATGCAGTCCATCCTCGCCGACGCGAGCGGCATCAGCCAGATGCTCACCAGCCAGCTCTTCAGCCTCCTCAAGGACGACGAGCGGCGGGCCATGTACGAGCGCATGCTCGGGCAGGCACAGGCCGAAGCCAGCGGAAAGGAATAATGAACCCCCATCGGCAACGGATCCTCGTCGTGGCATGTCTGCTGTCACTTCTTTTCATCGGCGTGGCCAGTCCTGCCGCCGCGCAGGGAGGGAACGCCTCCGGGGAGTCGGACGGCGAGCCGGGCGACCTCCAGGAGACGCAGGTCTTTAGCCTCCCCCGCATCGACCTGTCCCTGGGATTGGAGGGGACGCTGTCGGGGGTTGTTCGTATGACGGTGTCCGATGAGGCGTCAGCTCCCCTCATCTTGGTCCTACCCCCTCAGAGCACGATATCGTCGGTCATCGATGGGGGAGGGGCGTCGCTCGGCTATCGTGTCGAGGAAGCCGCCGACGAGACGAGACTGTTCATCGGTGAAGGAGCGCAGCTTGCCGATTCCTACGTCGTGTCCTTCGTCAACCCGTATCTCACCGGCAAGCAGGGCGATGTCTGGACGTTCTCCTATCAAAGCTCGGCGACGCCATTCGAGACCGTCCTCTATGTCAACGTGCCCTCGAATCTGCGCATCACCCGGCCCTTCTCCCGCGAGATACTCTGGAGCCCGCGCACCAGCAATGGCTTCATCTTGTATCCGCGCACCGACCCCTTCCATTTTTCCATGGAGTATGATTTTTCGGGGAGCGGGCAGCCGGCGCCGCCGCGGCCCGGCGGGGAGAATGCCACCACGTCGACGCTTGCTACGCCCTCGTCTTCCGGCGGGGACGAGCGGTTCTATCTCCTTGTCATCCTCGTCCTGGTCGTTGTCGTTTCCCTGCTGGTGGCCTCGCTTTACCGGTCGTCGCCGACGGCGGCGGGGGCCTCGGTTGATGAACGGGAGGCTGTGGTCCCGACGGAGGCTAAAAGGGGGGGTTTGGTCAAGGATTCGGTCCTCAAGGTCCTCAACGACAATGAGCGAAAGGTTTTACGGCTTATCGAGGATTCCTATGAGGAGATAACTCAGGCTTACATCTATAAGGAGACGAAGATACCGAAAACAACGTTATCTGACATTCTGAAGAATCTTGAGTCCAGAAACGTGATTGAAAGGCGTAAAGAGGGGCGTTTGAATTGGATAAAGCTCAAGGATTGGGTTTTGGAATGAATCGGACTATTCCGTACTTTTTTTTACCGCGGTATGCGGTGCCATCCTCCCGTTTACTACAAAAACTGAAACCGTACGGCCCCAGATATAAATAGGAGATAGTGCAACAACTTACACCAGCGCCAGGGCATATGCCCTATCGCTTGGAATAGACTAAAACCCAAAGAGGAAAAAGCCAAAAATGAAAAGCATGACTGTGAACCGAATTGGTGCAGTCGCAACTGGTGCAGTAATGTTAGGTGCTGCACTGGCAGGAGCGGCCAGCGCCACATTCGACAACACGGGATTGACGGAAGGCTTCTTCTACGACGGGAACTATAATCCCATAGTTCAGGTCGTCGTAGGAGAAAAGGGCCTTGCGTCCGACAGTGTAGCTGCCGGAAACATCGCAGCCACCATCGGAAACTTGGCGTACACGACCACCATGGGCACGGCAGCCGGATCCGGCTCAGCCAGTGGCCAGGTCGTCGTCGCCGTGACCGCGATGGGCGCGACCGGTAAGTACGAACAAGAAAGCCGCAGCGCAGTTGCTGGATTCAGTTCCACAACCGAAGCCGTCACCTACGACAGCGACAGCGACGACTCAGCGGACTTCTACAACGACAAAGACGGTCTCAAGTTCACCAACGAGACCTACGACTACGAGCGCGGAGAATTCATCTCCTACAGTCTCGCCTGCGACCAGCAGACCCGCACCGAGGCCGGTGTGTTGAAGGAAGCGACCTACAACAACATCCACTGCCTCTTCTGCGAGACCCTCTGTCTTTCCGAGCTTGAGAACCCAAGCCACGACATGAAGGAGAAGATCGAGATCGACGCTACCGACGGCAATATCATATGGTATGAGGACGGCATCGGCAGCTCCGACGCCGAAAAGCTCATCTTGGAAGTCGAAAAGAACTCCATTAGATACATCGTGGAGACCGACGAGGTACCCATGCAGAAGATCCAGGACAGCAACAGCGAATCGGTCGACTTCGAATGGCGCGGGAAGATGCTCCTCTTCGGACAGGAGTACTACGTCAAAGACATCGACGGCAACGACGAGATCTACCTCGCGAAAGGCAAGGTCCTCGAAGACATCTCAAGCGAGGGATACACCAGCGAGTACATGGGCTACAAGTTCAAGATCGACCACCTCATCTACAGTGGCGACTACGAAGTAGCCGGTATCCTCCTTGACGTCGAGAAGCCCGACGGCACCGTCGTCCAGACCCAGATCTCAAAGAACGCCAACGGCATCGTCGACGACGTCGAGATCTCAGGCGTCTTCGCCGAAGAGTCAGACGCAGTCGCGACCGCCTCAGTCCTGGTCTACGACACCACCACCAACATCCACTTGGAGGACGGTGAAGACCTCGAGCTCGGCGGCGAAGTCAAGCAGTACTGGCGCGTCACCCTCGCTTCCGAGGACAACGCAAGCGAGCTCGACATCAGCGACTACTCCGCCACGACCGGACGCTGGCTTGAGAACGTCACCATCCAGTACCGCCACGACGTGGAGCTCGAGCAGGGCCAATCCCTTGAATTCCCCGTGAACTACAAGTTCACGTTCACCGGATTCGCCACCAACGACTTCCGCAACGCGGTCTGCAGCGGTGACGGCGAAGGCAACATCCTCGTCGAAAAAGACGGCGACTACGAGCTTTCGATGTCCTTTACCACCGAGAACAAACAGCGTCTCAACGGCGTGCGCCTCGACCAGGGACCAATGGTCACCGGCGACATGTTCATGCTCGGCGGCAAGGCTTGGAAGTTCGACGACGCCACCGAAAAGGAAGACGACATCACCCTTGAGCTCAAACTCGAGGACATGGTCGACGGCGGCACCAGCAAATACGATCTGACCGCCACGGTCTGGACCGGTGGCTCAGACAGCGGTGAACCCGGCGGAACCAAGGAGCTCCGCACCGTCCCATTCGTCGAGGAAACCGAGAACAACGATACCATCGAGATAGAGGCGGACGACGTCCAAATCGACTCGGGCGTCTATGTCGGAACCATCGGCGGCGTCGACGTCGTCTACGACAACGGCGACCTCTACCTGGACATCTCGACGACAGAGCTGAACTCGACCAGCCAGACCGAGATCGGCGTCAGCCCCACCCAGATAGGCACCGTGACCGAATTCGATGACAACCGGGACCTGTCGATGTGGGCCATGGCCGAAAGCGGTACCAACCTCAACGTTGTCGCAGAACCACTCGGCGAAACCAACGACGTTCTATTGATCTTCCAGAACGCCGACGGCGAATACTACATCGTCGACTTCTACGACCGCGACTACGACCGCTACCTCGACACCGACTACCAGAACAACGTCCTCGCAGCCGACACCTACCCCGCCAACAGCAGCGATGCGTTGGCCGCAAGCGAGATCGGTGCCTACCTCAACGACGACCGCGACACCACGTTGTGGCTGCCAGAAGGCGGCGACTGGCTCGAAGCCGACTACGGCGGAGACTACGAGATAGAGAGCGTAGAGATCTGCCACCCCACCGAACAAGTCGACGCGACCTTCTTCATCGGGACCAGCCAGGAAGAGACGCTCCTCGAGAGCATCATCACCGAGGCTGACGTCGGAACCGAGAAGACCGCCGGATGCTGCACCTTCCTCGTGAAGGAGTTCGGCGTGGAAGGCCAGGTCACCGGCGACGTCGAGATGGTCACCGTCAACCCGGTTGGCTCCCTCGTCGTCTCGGAGACCGCAGCCGACACCACGAAGAACCTGGTCATCGTCGGCGGACCCTCCGTCAACGGCATGACCACCGCCACAGCCGATGAGATCAACGCCGCCAGCCAGCACTACATCGTGAAGCTGGACGGCAAGAAGCTCGTCGTCGCCGGATGGACCGCACAGGACACCGTCGACGCCGGCAACGCCCTCATCAGCTGGCTGCAGGACAACGTCCACTAAGTGGTCCGGCATCAGGCGTCCCCGTGACGGGGGACGCCCCCCCTTTCTCTTTTTTCTTTTTATTTTTCCTTCTCCCATCTGTCTGATATGCTGTATCTCATCGGCGCCGGCCTCTACGACGCAGACGATCTCACGATTCAGGCCCGCGACCTCCTCCAATCCGCCGACCACCGCTATCTCGAGGCCTACACCCACCGCTATCAGAGTTCCCCCGACGAGATACGCGACGCCATCGGCTGCGACATCACCCCCCTCACGCGCGAGGACATACAACAGCGCGACGAAGAGCACCTCCTCTCAAAGGCCAGAAAGACCGACGTCGCCCTGCTCGTCGGCGGC
>CAYUFO010000077.1:0-7862 GCA_964443985.1 uncultured archaeon
AATTGAAAAAACACGGCAAAGAAGTCGCCAAACTCATGCAGACCCGCAAAGACCAGATACCCTCCGTCGTCTTTTCCACAGACGAGGAAGCCGCCATTTTTTCATCAGCGAAAGCCTTCTTTGAAAAAGAATTCGGCGTCGAAGTCAAAGTCAACGACAGCCACGACCCCGAAGGAAAAGCCCGCTTCGCTGTGCCCGGCAAACCCGGCATCTACATGGCATAAATTCGCTGAATCCGCCCCTCGATGTCGGCAGACGACAATCCGATGAGCGGGTAGAAATCAGGACATCCCCCCTCCTCTTTCTTTATGCCGCCCACACCCAATCCCTCAAACCGCGCCCCCCATACGACCGCTTGGCAGCGACTGTCTCGTCCCGTTTCTTGTGGGGTGCCTCCTTCGAGGATTTTAATTTTTTTGGGGAGGAATCCTTCGAGGACTTCAAGGGAGGATGCGAGCTCCCCCCCCTCTGCCACCCACCCGACAATCTCGGCTCCCCTGCTTGCCAGCATGAAGGCGGCGAGCACGGAATCATCGGTGCCGTCGAATACGGCGAGCACGCGGCCCTGGGTGCCGTAGGGCAACCCCCTGACGCCCGCACATCGCCTTGTGCAGACGAACACCCGCTCCCCCTCGACGTCGACCTCCACGGTGGTGTCGGGGTCGCCCAAATCGACCGCCGCGCCCGTCTCCTCGACGATGGCGGCCCCCAGCGTCCGCTCCACGTCCATGCTCGAATACGGGTGATCGCCCGAACGCTTGGCGCGGACCGCGAACGACGACTCCCCGCGTATGCAAGAAACGGCGATGGGAACCGCCGCTGCAAGAATCTCGTCCATCGATGCCCCGCACTCCGTCACCGGGCTGGTCGAGGTGACGCCGAAGACCCGGGCGGCAGTCCGTGCCACGTCATCGGGGCAGTCAGCATAAACGAGCGCCCGGTTGCGCAGCCGCTCGAGGCGGCCGGCAAGCCCCGCCCGGCCGAGCTGCGCAGCGAGGTTGGCGAGCAACCGGTCCTCGAAGCGGCGCTTCACGTAGCCGCTCTTCAAAAACAGCTCGCCATAGCGGACGAGCACGGACTCAGGCATGTCGAACCATTCCCCTCGCTTTTCGATAAGACCTTTCAGTTTCTCCCCTCCCTCCTCGACGGACTTGAGCCCCTCGACGAACCGGGCAGGAGACAACCCACAGCCGACGACGTCGTCGAGGAACCCAGACACCCTCTCCTTAAATGAGTAAAGCGCTTCTGCGGATACCGCATCGCGGCGAACGACCAGTTCAATGGCATCCTCATCCGTAGCGGGGGGAAGGTCTGAGGGTTGGTTATCCAGCGACCCTGCCAAATCATCGAACAAGGACGCGTCCTGTCGGAGCCGCTTGGCCTCCTTGAGGCGGTTTTCTGCGATGAGGAGCTCGACGGCATCCCGCCATTCGCCTCCGATTTCTTCAAGTATCTCCCTGAATGCCTGCCATGCCGCCAACCGGCCCTCACTGGCATCCCCCTCATCCAGGGACTGGCTCCCGTAGCAGTCACGCATCAGGACGCCTGCTTCCGAGTCAGCAGCGATGTCTCCAAGAAGTTGTTCAATGTCTACCATCCGCTCGACACCTCAACCTTTTTATCTGAGAACGCCCCTAAAAATAACGCTCTCTTGCGAAGACCGCGCTGAACACGTGATGCGCGGGGCAAAGAGAGGGCGACACTGCGCCGAAACGGCCCTTGGTCGACGAGGAACCTAAAAGGTTCCGCTATGGGAGTGATGCCCCTGCCGACGAATGAGATCCAAGCCAACCCCGGCGCAGAACACTCCCTCCCAGCACCGCGTTGTTTTTTAAGGCATGTTTCATAGTATATTGCTCTACGCTCACACGGGTGAACGAAACAAAATGGAATATGTCTATGGCGTTATGCTCTTGCACTCGGCAGGCCAGGAAGTCTCCGAGGCCAACTTGAAGAAGGTCATGGAGGCCGCCGGCGTCAAAGCCGACGCCGCCCAGGTCAAGGCGGTCATCGCCTCGCTTGACGGCGTCAACATCGAGGAGGCCATCACGTCGGCCGCTCCCGCAGCCGCCGCCCCCGCCGCCGCTGCCGCCCCTGCCCCCGCAGAAGGCGCCGCCGAGGAAAAGAAGGAAGACAAGAAGGAAGAAGAACAGGTCAGCGAAGAAGAAGCCGCCAGCGGATTGGCGAGCCTCTTCGGTTAACCTACTCTCTCTTTCTTTTTTCTTATTCTCTTTTTTTGTCTATTGTTTCCTCTCTAGAGGATATCCGCTTTCTCGATTCTTTCGACTGCTTCCTGGATGCGTTCTTTTGAGACCGTGAAGCTGAATCGCACGTAGCCTTCGCCGTGTTCTCCGAGGCCGACGCCGGGGGTGACGACGACGCCTGCCTCATCAAGTATCTTTTTCGCGAACGCGATGCTGTCGTCTTTCGTGGGGATGGCAGCCCACACATAGAAGGTGGCCTTGGGCGTGGGGACGTCCCAGCCGATGTCCTTTAGTCCTTTGACGAGGACGTCGCGGCGCTCCCGGAATACCGAGACGTTTTTCCGTTGCTCGTCCTGGGGGCCGGAAAGCGCCTCGATGCCCGCCACCTGGACGGCGTTGAAGGCGCCGGAGTCGAGGTTCGACTTGACCTTGCCGAGGCCCGCGATGACGTCCTCGTTGCCGCAGGCCATGCCGATGCGCCAGCCCGTCATGTTGTAGGTCTTCGAAAGCGAGTGGAATTCGATGCCGACATCGCGTGCGCCGTCGACTTCGAGAAAGCTCGGCGCCCGGTAGCTGTCGTAGGCGAGCTCCGTGTAGGGGGCGTCGTGGGCGACGATGATGTCGTGGTCGCAGGCGAAGTCGACAACCTCCTCGAAGAAGGCTTTCGGGGCCGTCGCGGCGGTGGGGTTGTTGGGGTAGTTAAGATAGAAGAGCTTCGCCCGCGTTGCCGCCTGACGGGGGATGGCCGAGAGGTCGGGGAGGAAGCCGTTCTCCTCGGTGAGGGGGACGGGAACGGGTTCGCCTTCGGCGAGGATGGCCGCAATCTTGTAGACGGGATAGCCAGGGTCGGTGTAGAGGACGGCGTCGCCCGGTTCGACGAAGGCGAGGGGGAGGTGGCCGACGCCCTCCTTGCTGCCGATGAGGGCGACGACTTCCCTTTCCGGGTCGACTTCCACCGAGAAGCGGTTTCGATACCAGTCCGCCACGGCCCGGCGGAACGCGGGCAATCCCGCATAGCTCGGATACCGGTGGTTTTTCGGGTCTGCGAGGGCTTCTTGTCCGGCCGCGACGATGCGCGGGGGCGTCGGAAGGTCGGGGTCGCCGACGCCGAGGCTGATGACGTCGACGCCCCGGCCTCTTTTTTCGGCGATGGCGGCGTCGATGCCCGCGAAAAGATAGGGGGGTATGCGGTCGATGCGGCTGGCATAATCGGTAGTCATCGTGGCCATATCCATTTCCGGCTGCAGCTTTAAATACCTCGCCCGCGAAAAGATAACCATGGGTGTCTCCCGAGTCATCGTGATGGGATTGCTCCTCGTGCTCGTGTCGTCTGCGGGCTGCATCACGGGAAGCGATGCCCCCCCGCCTCCCACCTATGTGACGCCGTGCAACGTCATCGACGAGGAGACGCGCATCAAGGTGCCCGATGAGTTGTCCTGGAAGAACGTTCAGGAACCCTTGAGCCAGGCGCTCCTCGACGACCTCGTCAGCGACTCGGCCATACGCGCCAAGCAGACGTACCGGGGGGACTGCCGATACGGCATGAAGCCGGGGGAAGTCAAGGAGCACTACTATTGTATCGGCTCCTATGAGGCTCCCGACCTCGACGAGACTGGCACCATCACCCGGTATCTCCAAAAGAAGTTCACCCTCGGTTTCGAGGTGGAGGAGCATCCCGGCGAGACCTGGATTGACCTCAACGGGAAGAAGCACTACGAAGCTCCCTACTATCTATTGACCGTCAAGAGCGTGGATACGACGTGCATCCAGCGGGTCTAGCTTGGCTCAGCGCATATCAGAAGGGCCTAAGGGAGAGCTGCTGTTTGACGATGCCTGCGAAGTCCCATTTCGTGTAGCGCATGCTGTCGAGCGGCACGACGGTGGTGTCGGGCTCCCGGTGGAGGAGCCCCTCGCCTTTCAGCTTTCCGACGACGGCTTCGAAGGCGTTCTTGTAGTCCGTATAATTCTGGAAGCCCATGATGTCGACGTCGTCCTTGCCGGTGCCGAAGGAGGCGATGAGGGGGAGCGCGTCACGGAAGGCTTCGCGTATGCGATGGGCCTCCTGGGAGACGACGATGTAGTGGCCCTGGCTGAACACGAGCATCTCTATGCCCAGAAGGCCGAGGTCGGGAAGGACGAGCGGTGCGAGGAGCCCGTTGTCGTAGAGTTTTTGCTTGGTCTGCGACACCTTCCTTCGGCTGACGCCGATCTTTTCCGCAAGCTGGGTGTTGTTGAACATCGGGTAGTCGACCATCGCGATGTAGACGAGCTTCTCCTTCCTCGTGAGCCGTCTGCTTCCCGTGGGGTGGGTGGCGTCGTGGGGGGCCGTTGCGAGTGAGAGCGTCCCGCTGAGAAGCCGTGCGGGGTCGAAGGCATAGGGGGGGATCCCCGCGGTGGGGGAGAAGTCGATGACGCAGGGGGGGGCGTCGTAGCAGTCGGCCGCGTCGAATCTGCCCTGGATGTCGTCGTAGACTCGTTCGAAGGCGCGTTTGTCCTCGCAGGCGACGACCATGAACTCCTCGGAATCCGAGAGGTAGGCGATGACGATTTCGGGAGTCGTATCGAGCTTCTCGGCCGAGACGATGCGGGTGCGGGCGTCGTAGTCCCGGTCGGTGCGATAACGGGCCCTGATGACGGCGAGGTGACTGCAGCCTATCTGGGCCATGGAGGGCACGTTGAGTTTCCGGTAGAATCCCCGGGAGAGCAGCCGGTTCCTGATGGCGGTGATGGTGGAGCGCTCGATGCCGATGGCCTCCGATATCTCGCGGTCGTTTCGGTGGGGGTCGCAGGTGAGGTGGTAGAGGACCTCCTGCTCTTTCTTGGTGAGGGGGATCTTCTTGCTCTGCGTGCGGCTGAGCTTTTCCTCGAGGCGTCGTCGTTCGCTGATATCCTCGACGATGCCGAGCATCCCCTCGATGCTCCCGTCCTTGGCGCCGAGGGGGCTTGCCTGCAGAGAGAGCGTGGCCTTCTTTCCCCAGTGCGACTGATAGGGGATGGATTTGATGGATACGGGCTCCTGTTTGATGAGCACCTTGTGGAGCGCTTCGGTGGCTCCCGCCTTCTTGATGGCTTCGAGGGCGAGGACGTTGAATTTGAGGGTCTCTTCCTCGCTCGGGCTTCCGAGGACCTCGATGAGGCGGGGGTTCACCGACGTCAGGTTGCCCTCCCGGTCGGTCGTGAATATGCCGACGGGGGCGTCTCGTAGGAGGCGTTCGCGGAATTCGGAGAGCTCACGGATGGTTTGTTCCTGTCGTCGTCTTTCGGTGACGTCGACGCCGATGGCGAAGGCGAACTCGAAGCGCCCGTCTTCATCGAAGATGCCGCGGCCGTGCCATTGGACGAGCAGGGATTCGCCGTTATTCTTTCTCGTTTCTATCTCGATGACGTGGGGTTCAGCCGAGGAAAGCGTTCTCTCAAATTCCTGTGTCGCCCGGTCCTTGGCGTGTTCGGGAACGAACTTCCGGTGGTCTTCGCCTGCGACCTCAAGCGGGGAGTAGCCGAGCGCCGAGAGGAACGCGTCGTTCATCATGAGTATCTTTCCCCTCTCGTCGACGGCGAAGAAGTAGGTCGAGGAGGTCTGGATGACCGTGTTGCTGAAGTCCAGTTCCCTTTTGAGCTTGGCTTCGGCTTGTTTTCGTTGGGTGATGTCGCGGATGATGATGAGGTCGGCCGGGTTGCCCTGCCACTCCGTTCGCGAACCGGTTATCTCGACGGGGAATGCATGGCCGTCCTTGTGCAGGAGGCTGCTCTCGTAGTTGCGCGGGACGTCCTCTCCCGCGATTCGTTTTTCCAGTCGTTGCATGAGGACCGGCAACTGGTTCTTCGGGACGAAGTCCTTGATGGTCCTTTGCATCAATTCGCCTTGCTCATAGCCAGACATCTTTGCGGCTTGCTCGTTGGCATATAATGGTTCCCCCCCCGCCGTCAATACGATGATGGCGTCGTTGGCGTTTTCTGCCAGCGCCCGGAAGTTTCCTTCCCGGTCGGCCTGGGCCTGTTCGGCCTGCTTTCGCTCGGTGACGTCGCGGGAGATGCCCAGTATCGCGGTCGTATTCCCGCCGTCCTTGAGCGGGAGCAGCGTCGTGTTCAGCCAGGCGGTGTTACCCGCGAAGACGAGTTCATCCTCGGTCGTCTTTGGCGTCCCCGTTTTCAATACCTTTTTAAGCCTTTTTTCAAGACGTGGATAGAGGTCTTGGGGGAAGAAGTCCTTGAGGGGTTTTCCCAGGAGGTCTTCGGATTTCTTCCCGAGGCGCTCTGCGGCGTGGGGATTTATGAAGCTGATGGTGAGGTCGTCGTTTATGACGAATGTGTCGTCGGTTCCGTGTTCGAGGATGGTCTCGTATATCTCGTTGAATTTCGCGGACCGCTCGGATTTGCCCTTTTTCATCGCACCCCCCTAAAAAGTCACCTTTTGCTATCTCATGGCCGGCAATCATTAATAACTGCTCGTCGAAACGGGAATGAATATTTTCTTTCATCCCCAATCGCTAAAAATGCCCCTATAGATTGTCTAGAACAAACCTTAAAAAAGGACCCCCTATCTGGCGAGCTCGATGTCCTCGGGCTTCACCGTCTTGCGACGCGCATGCCGGGCGAACTGGACCGCCCTCTTTGCGACTGCAAGCGCCCGGTCCTCCAGGGCGTCGCGCAGGACTTCGGCAGCCGACGTGCTCACCCGGATGTCGGAGTCGACGTCGCGGATGAGCCGCTCGATGGGGGCGACGGGGATGTGAGCCATCACAGACTATTTAAATATCGCGACATAAAAATACCCCCTCGACGATGATCCGCCCGCCCGCCGTCGCCGGCACATTCTACCCCGGCGATTCCCTCGAACTGCAGCGCATGATTGCCGACCTCGTCCCCGAGACCAAGGAAAAAAGAAAGGTCCGAGCGCTCGTGGCCCCCCACGCCGGCTACGTCTACTCCGGCGCCGTCGCGGGAAAGACCTTCGCCAGGGCACAGCCTGCCCCGACCTACATCGCCTGCGGCCCCAACCACGCCGGCATGGGCGCCGACTTCAGCCTCATGCACGAGGGCATCTGGCAGACCCCCCTCGGCGACGTCGCCATCGACGACCGCCTCGCCGCAGACATCTACTCACAGGACCCCGTCATAGAACCCGATTCGCTCGCCCACCAGCGCGAGCACAGCATCGAGGTCCAACTCCCATTCCTGCAGTTCCTCGCCGACGGCTTTGCGTTCGTCCCGCTCGCCGTGCGCCACTACGCCCCCGACGACGACTTCCTCGGCCTGTGCCGCCGGGCCGCTACCGCGATAGCCAGCGCCGTCAAGGGCAGGGGCGACGACATCGTCCTCGTCGCCTCCACCGACTTCAGCCACTACGAGAGCCACGAGCACGCCGCCGCAAACGACCGCAAGGCCATCGACGCCATCCTCGCCCTCGATGCCAAAAGGCTCTTTTCCGCCGTCGCCGACAACGACATCAGCATGTGCGGCTTCGGTTCCGTGGCAGTCGTCGTCGAAGCCGCCAAAGCGCTCGGCGCCTCCAAGGCAGAGCTCGTCGACTACAAGACCTCAGGCGACGTCACCGGCGACAAAAGCGCCGTCGTCGGCTACGCAGGGATAGTCATCGAATAACATTCATAATCTGTGTCGTGGGGAGACCCCCCATTTCAATGGGGGGAGGAACCACGA
>CAYUFO010000078.1:0-7791 GCA_964443985.1 uncultured archaeon
CCTTCAAGCATCGCGTCCAAGCCCTCCACACCCGACGCCACACGCTCAATCGTCGAATCCTGTTTCTTTTCTGCTTCACCCATGGTCTTCTACCTCCGATGCATCAATGCACCCTTGGCAGAAACTGTGAAGCCGTCCATAAAAAGACAGACTAGTCAGGGAGCCAGCTGTCGCTGGGCGCCGACGAGCGCGTCAAAGGACAGATAGGGGTCCTTGTCCGTGATGGTGTGGCTGCCCTTGCGGGCGAGCCAGTCGAGGTAGTAGAACCGGAACCCCCGCCTGAGGAACTTGATGGCGATGAGCCCGACGGCGTCGGTGCCCTCCGTGAAGCGGGCGAGGTTGGTGGCCGCCGCCTTCAGCGACAACCGGTCCTTGGCCGTCGTCTTGCACTCGATGACGTAGGCCTGCTCCTGCCCGAACGCCACGACGTCGGGGACGGGATACGCCGTCGTCCCCGAGCCCGCGGCTCGCACTGCGCTCCACCCCACCTCCCAGAACAGGGAGATGAGCTCGCGTTCGAAATCCGCCCCCCTGCGATACCGATTGTTCACAGAAATACTATTGGATGGGCGGGCATATAACTCAGCCGAGTCCGAGCATCCGTTCTATCGGTGTTTTCGCTTTTTTTGCGACTTCTTCTGGTACGGCGATCTCGTTGTCGCCGGTTTCGAGCACGTGTTTGACCTTGTCGAGGGTGGTGAACTTCATGGAATCGCAGATGGCGGATTCACAAGCTGGGTAGAATGTTTTCCCCGCCATCTCTTTTTGCAGGCGGTAGAGCATGCCGTTCTCGGTGCCGATGACGAATTCCTTGGCGTCAGCGTCCCGGCAGTAGGTGAAGATGCCCTCGGTCGAAGCGATTTCGTCGGCGAGCTTTTGGACTTCCGGCCTGCATTCGGGGTGGACGACGACCCGGGCGTCGGGGTGCTCTCCTACCGCTTCTTGGATGCTCTCCACCGAAATCCTGTCGTGGGTGTAGCAGTGGCCTTCGGCGGGAACGCAGATGACGTCCTTGTCGGTCCGCGCCGCGACGTAGTGGGCGAGGTTGGCGTCGGGTGCGAAGATGACCTCGTCTGCCTGCATGGCGTTGACGACGTCCACGCAGTTGCCGGACGTGCACACGCAGTCGGCGTAGGTCTTCGAGGAGGCCCGCGTGTTGACGTAGAGCACGACGTCGGCGTCGGGGTGCGCCTTTTTTACCGCCACCAACTCGTCGTCTGCGAGCATCGCCGCCATCGGGCACGCCGCCCGGGGCTCGGGCATCACGACGGTTTTTTCGGGGTTGAGGACCTTGGCGGTCTCGGCCATGAAGTCGACACCGCAAAAGACGATGACGTCGGCGTCGGTCTCCATCGCCTTACGTGCGAGGCCGAGGCTGTCGCCCAGGAAGTCGGCGACATCCTGGATTTCCGGCAGCTGGTAATTGTGGACGAGCACGACGGCGTTCCTCTCCTCTTTGAGCCGCTCCACGTCGCCTGCGAGACCCATCGTATCTATCCCTAAACCATACGCCCTTGTTTTTTATAAAGAGACCGCCTTTCAAGTAATGCCATGGCTGGCAAAAAAATCGTCCTCGGCGTGTGCGGCTCGGTCGCCGCCGTCCGCTGCGTCGAGCTCGTGCGCGAGATGCGACGGCAGGGCTTCGACGTCGAGGTCGCCATGACCAAGGCGGCCCAGCAGATAGTCGCCGTCGACGCCCTCGAATGGGCCTGCGAGCATCCCATCGTCACCCGACTCACCGGCCGCGTCGAATATCTGAAGTCCTGCGGCGTCGACGGCGACGCTTCGCTGCTTCTCGTGTGCCCTGCCACCGCCAACACGATAGCGAAGATAGCTGCCGGCATCGACGACACGACCGTCACCACCTATGCGTCGACGGCATTGGGGTCCGGATGCCCCATCGTCGTCGTCCCCGCCATGCACGAGAGCCTCTACGAGAACCCCTTCGTCGCAGACGCCCTCGAGAAATTGAAGAAAGCGGGCATCACCGTCCTCGAACCCAAACGCGAGGAAGGCATCGCCAAACTCCCCGACGAAGACGACATCGTCTCCGTTGTGAAAAAAACAGTGAAGTAGTGGTTTGAGCCGACCACTCGATGGCTGCAGCCGACTCTATCTGATGTAGCTGGTGTCGGCCTCTTCGCTCGACTTGGTGATGAGCTTCTCCTCGGGATGGTCTTTTTTCTCGGGGGTGTCGATGACCGAGGAGAGGAACTTGACGATGCGGACGAAGGCCTTGTTTGGGATTTTGAGGCGGGTCTTGATGACGCGCTCGATGACGGCCTCGTTCTTTTTTTCGCCGAAGGTGGGCTTCACGGACTCCTCGTAGAAGGTGAGGTGGACGAAGTCGTCGCCGCGAATCGAGGTCGTCAAGTCGACCTGGGTGGCGAAGAACTCCTTGTAGTCTGGGGCGAGGACGTTCTTCCAGGTGACTTCCAAGGGCTTGATCTCGACCTTCGTCTTCCTGGCCTTCTTCTCCCCGCGCGACGCGTCACCGGCGTCGGATTCCTTTGCCATCCCGTCACCTATGCGTCGAGCCCCTCAAAGTTGCCGGCGTCGTCGATGCCGTATTCGTCGCCGCGGTAGTCTTCGAGGATGAAGTCCTCGTCGTCCTTGGCGCGCTTGGCATCGCGCTTGTAGCTACACTTCCCGTTGACGTAGTGGTCGCAGTAGATGCAACATTTACCGCGTTCGTCGCAGTATTTGTAGTCCTGGCAGTGCTTGCAGCATTTCGTGGCCTTGGGAAGTTCATCTGATTTTTTCTTCTTGGCTGTCAATCCCATCAACTCAAATAGTTATCTGCCGGCGCTGCCGGAAAAAAACTTTGAATGATATTACCGTCATGATATATAAACGTGGCGGCGCACCATTCAACAGACGATGGAGGACCCCTACGTCATCGGCGGCATCTTCGCCCTCACCTTCTTCATGATCGTCTGGGAGCGCGTCCACCGCGCCATATCCGCTATGGTGGGCGCCGTCCTCATGGTCGTCTACGGATTGCGCCACGGCATCCTCACCCACGAGGAGATCTACGGCTTCATCGACTTGGAGACCATCCTGCTTCTCGTCGGCATGATGCTAATCGTGGGCGTCCTAAGAGACACGGGCATCTTCCAGTGGGCGGCCATCAAAATAGCCAAGCTCACCCGCGGCAACCTCTGGCTGCTCATGGTCAGCCTGTCGCTCACGAGCGCTGTGCTCTCCATGTTCTTCGACAACGTCACCACCATCCTCATGATGGTGCCCATCACCATATACGTCGCCGCAGAGCTCCAGGTCCCCGCCATGCCCCTCGTCCTCGCCGAGGTGCTCGCAAGCAACGTCGGCGGCGTCGCCACACTCATCGGCGACCCCCCCAACATACTTATCGCCTCTGCTGCGGGGTTCACCTTCAACGAATTCCTCTACGCATTGCTGCCTATCGTGGCGGGCTCCCTGCTGGTGTCGCTTCTCGTCCTCAGGCTCATCCACCGGCGATGGCTTGCCTCCCCCTACGTCGTCATGAAGAGCCCGAAGAACGTCCTCGGCTTCCGGCTGTCCGACGTCGCCCTCAACCTCGACGAGCACGCCGCCATCAAGGACAAGGCGACCATGTACAAGGGCTTGGCCATCTTTTTCCTCACCCTCTACCTCTTCTTCGTCCACGACGACATCGGCCTGCATCCGGCCATGGTCGCCGTCATCGGCGCCGCCCTCACACTCCTCGTCAACCACTCAGACCCCTGCGTCGCCTTCGAAAAAGTGGAGTGGCCGACCATCGTCTTCTTCGCGAGCCTCTTCGTCCTCGTCGGCACCGTCGAAAAAGTCGACATCCTCCCCGCCCTCGGCGAAGAGCTCCTCGCCCTCACCGGCGGCAACCCACTCGCCACCAGCGTCGCCGTCCTCTGGATGGGCGCCCTCGCATCCGCCGTCATCGACAACATCCCCTTCACCGCCGCCATGATCCCGGCCATCGAGGCCATGGGTGCCCCATCGTTCGCCCTCGAGCCGGTCTGGTGGGCCTTGGCCATCGGCGTCGGCTTCGGCGGCAACGCCTCCATCCTCGGCTCGTCTGCGAGCATCATCGCCGTCGGCTTTGCGGAAAAATACGGGGAACGCATCACCTTCCGCGACTGGCTCGTCTACTGCACGCCCGTCATGCTCGTCTCCACGCTGACGGCCACGCTCCTGTTCGTCGTCCGCTTTTTCTTCTTCCATTTATAGCCGGATTTCATAGTAGATACCATGGGCATCCTCGAACACGTCATCGGCGTCGTCATGACTCCTACCGACACCTTCGAAGACATCGCCGACCAACGGCCGCTCGGCGAAGCCGCCCTCATCGTCATCGGCGTGCCCGTCCTGCTCTACTTCGCGGTGATGCTCGTCGTCCTGCCTTTTTTGGGGCCGGGCGCCGCCGGACTCATGGGAGCCTCCCTCTTTTTCATGGTGCCCGTCTACGCCCTCACCTCGGCCATCTCGTGGCTCTTTCAGGGTGTCGTCTTTCACATCGCCTTGCGCCTGGTGGGGGGGAAAGGGTTTTTCACCGGAACCCTCTGCGTCATCGCCTTCAGCGCGGTCATCGGCTTCGTTGGAGGCCTCATCCTCATCCCCTTCATCATCATCGCTGCCAAAACGGACGCCGTGTTCCTCGTCTTCCTCGGCTCGATTGCCATCGGGCTGTGGAACCTGTGGGTTATTCTCACGGGTTCGGCCGTCGTCCACGGCATCAGCCGGCCGCGGGCCTTCGCCGCCATCATCCTCATGGTATTCTTGTTTGGATTGATCTGGGTCGGCTTCGTGTTGGCGGGTATCGCCAGCCTCTCCTCGGTGACGTCGCCGGGCATGGAAGCCTCGCCCTTCCAGCAGCCGCAGACTCCCTTTCCCCTCATCTCTTCGGCGATGCCTCCCGCGAGTCCCTCCAACGCCACCGAGTCAACCCTCCTTTTTGCCGATTCCACCGTCCCCCTTCCCACGTCGTCGACGACGTCGACGAGCGTCCCCAAGACCACCTCGACGCGCGTCATCACCGCCGACGACCTCATCCTCGACTGCGACGACTACTGCCGCCACAAGAATTATGCGTCTGGCTCCTGCGAGAGGAATCCCCGGCTGTGCCTATCCCAAGGCGGTGTCAACTACAACGAGGGCAACAGCTACTGCGAGCGACCCCCCCTCATGACGTGCTGCTGCTTCGGGGAAGAATCCGATTAGCCTACTCGTCAGCTCCGTCGCGGATGACGACGTTTCCGTCGACGACGTCGATGTTCACCAGCGTTTTGACGTCGAATCCCGTCTTCTGTTTGACTTCGGCGACGCCGTCGCCGCGCTCGATGACGGCGACGACGTCCTGGACCCCGATGCCGTGCTCGTTGAGCGCGGCAAGGACGCCCACGTAGGTGCCGCCCGTCGAGATGACGGCGTCCACGACGACGACCTTGGTGCCCGGCTCGATGCCGTTGATGTAGAGCTTGCCCTTCGAATACCCCGTCGACTGGTCGACGACTATCTCGCCGGGCAGCCAGTACTGGCGTTTGCGGACGATGTAGAAAGGCAACCCCGTCTGCTGGGAAAGCACGGCGCCCAAGTGAATGCCCATGGCCTCGATGGTGAGGATGAGGTCGGCATCGGAGAAGTCGGCGACCGACTGGATGGCGTGGCAGACTTCGGCGACGAGCTCGGGCTTCACCGGCGGGATGGAGTCGGTCAGGGGGTGCACGAAGTAGTGGTAGGCACCTCGTTTGACGACGGGAGCCGTTCGAAACGAATCCCGGAGGACATCGAGCGTCGGAGCCATTCCCATACCTATTTATTTTCACCGGCTTAATATGTGCCCATGGCCAGCGCAGACATCGCCATCATCGGCGGCACCGGCGTCTACGACCCCAAGCTCTTCAAGGACACCGAGGACGTCAAGGTCCACACCCCTTACGGCAGCCCCTCGGATCTCATCACGTGCGGCACCTTCAAGGGCCGAAGGCTCGCAGTCCTCCCCCGCCACGGCACCGGCCACCGGCTCGCCCCCCACCGCGTCAACTACCGCGCCAACGTCTGGGCGCTCAAGGAGCTCGGCGTCAAATGGATCCTCGCCCCCTGCGCCGTCGGCAGCCTCCAGGAGAACATAGAGGCCGGCGACTTCGTCTTCGTCGACCAGTTCATCGACCGCACCCAGGGCAGGAAGTCGACGTTCTACGAGGGCGACACCGTCTGCCACGTCTCCATGGCCGACCCCGTGTGCCCCGACCTGCACGGGCTTTTGGCCGACACCGCCCGCGGCCTCAAGGTCCGCTGCCACGAGCGCGGCACCTACGTGTGCATCGAGGGGCCCCGGTTCTCCACGAGGGCGGAAAGCCACCTCTTCCAGTCGTGGGGTGCGTCCGTCATCGGCATGACGATGGTGCCCGAATGCGTCCTCGCCCGGGAAGCCTGCCTGTGCTACGCCCCCATCGCCATGGTCACCGACTACGACTGCTGGAAAGAGCACAGCGTCTCCCTCGACGACATCATCACCACCATGAACGACAACGTCGCCAACGTCAAAAAGCTCCTCGCCGCCCTCATCGAGAGGATGCCAGAAAAACAGATATGCAGTTGCGCCCAGGCCCTGGAGGGCGCCCTCATCTAGGGGTATTATAAAACCCTCCCGCCTAATGACTTGACGATGGACTCCCTGGCGATGAAGAGCTTCATGGCGCGGGTGAAGTGGCCGAGCGTCCTGCTCGTCGCCGTTCTCATCATAATCGTCGGCGTCGTGCTGTACCTCATAAGCGAGAGCGTGTCGCCGGGCTTCACCGTCGAAGACGACCTCGGCATCCGCGTGTCCGTCGATCCCAAGACCATCGAGATAGGCGATTCCGATGGCGCGGCCATCGCCTGCGAGGTCACCAACCGCGACGACCGCGACGGTGCCATCGTCACCATCACCGCAAAAACCCATGATGCCAACTTCGTGTTCGGCTACCCAGACGAGAACGCCACGAAAGCCGTTCGCGAGGGCGTCGTCATCGGCCCCGGCGAGATAAAGAAGGTGACCTTCACCGCCCACGCCACCGCCGACGCGCTCGAGGGTCAGTACCTCGTCGACATCGAGGCCGCCAAGAACCGTCTTGAGAACGTCGAGGAATCCGTGTACATCGCCGTCGAGAAAAAGACCTGAAAAATGCATACGCTCGTCCTCGTCCGCCACGGAGAGAGCACCTGGAACAAGGCCAACCGGTTCACGGGATGGACCGACGTCGATTTGAGCGAGAAGGGCGCCGCCGAGGCCCACGAGGCCGGCCGCGTCCTCCTCCAAGAGGGATACACCTTCGACGTCGCCTACACGTCCGTGCTCAAGCGCGCCATCCGCACGCTCTGGATAATCCAGGACGAAATGGACTTCATGTGGATTCCTGTCATCCGCCACTGGCGCCTCAACGAGCGCCACTACGGGGCCTTGCAGGGATTCAACAAGGCCGAGATGGCGAAAAAGGAAGGTGAAGAACAGGTCCACATCTGGCGGCGTAGCTACGATGTCCCCCCGCCGGCGCTGACTGCAGACGACGAGCGCTATCCCGGGGCCGACCCCCGATATGCCTCGTTGTCGAGAGATGAATTACCCCTCACCGAGTGCCTCAAGGACACCGTCGAGCGCGTCATGCCCTACTGGCACGAAGAAATAGTGCCTGTTATCAAAAGCGGGAAAAAACTCATCATCAGTGCCCACGGCAACAGCCTGCGGGCGCTCGTCAAATACCTCGACGACATCCCCGACGACGAGATACCCGGACTCAACATCCCCACCGGCATCCCATTGGTCTACGAATTCGA
>CAYUFO010000079.1:0-7711 GCA_964443985.1 uncultured archaeon
ATGGCGTTTTGGGCTGGGACGATCTTCGTGCGCGGCTGGACGACGAGGTTCGCGGGGTCGGGCAGGCCGTAGGCCTCTTCGGGGACGAGGGTGACGGTCCTTGTTTCGCCGGGCTTCATGCCGACGAGAGCAGCCTCGAAGCCAGGGATGGTGCGGCCCTCGCCGACGGTTACGGGGAGGGGTTCGTAGGGGGCCTGTGGGTTGTGGATGCCCGCACGCCGGGCGACGGCCTCATCTGAGGTGTCGAATACCGTGCCGTTCGGGAATCGGCCGACATAGGAGACGAGGAGGGTATCCCCCGCAGAGACTACTCCATCGTCGGCGGGAGGTTCGGGGAGAGCGGACGCGGGTTGGGGCTCAGAGGCATAAAGCGATTGGACGACGAAACCCGCGGCGATGAGGAGGAATAGAAAGAGGGTCGCATACAATGCCGCTTGATAGTCGATGTCGATGACAATCGGTTTGTCCTTCTGGGAATCCTCGTTTTCTGTTGCTTTCGCCATGGTTTCTTTAGAGGGGGGCGCGTAGTGGTATTAAAGAGAAGGGAGTGTTATAAATATCGTTTCCTCAATTGGATAGCGTATCATCATCGGTGACAGCATGGAACGGGTTGGAGTACTGGCAGTGTGTTACGGGTCCCGGGGGGCGGCATGGATCGACGCCCTCGGGAGAAGCGAATCGTATGAACCTGAGTTTTACGTCGTCGACAAGCAGCGCAATCCCTTCAACGTGGAGCGGGCCGTTGAGCACGTTGTCGTCTCAGACCTTTCAGTGCCCGCCATCGTGGACTTCGCAAGGAAGCGCAGGGACGACATCGACTTCGCGGTCATCGGCCCCGAGGGGCCCGTCATCGGGGGCGTCAGAGACGAGCTCGAATCCCAGCTTGGCATCCCCGCGGTCTGCCCCACGAAGGAGTTCGCCTTGGAGGAGAGCAAGGTCGCCCAGCGGGAGCTCTTCGCCGAATCCTATCCTGAAGCGAATCCCCGCTATAGGGTGTTCGAGCCTGGCGTCGACAGCTCGCTATCGCAGGTCAAATCGAAGGTCTACGCATGGCTCGACGAGATGGACGACAACGTCGCCGTCAAGCCCGACCGCCCCGGCTACGGCAAGGGCGTCGGCGTCTGGGGGGACCACTTCAAGACGCGCGAGGACGTCTGGGAGCACTTCGCCACCATCTACCCCGACGACGCCGTCATCATCGAGGAGAAGGTCGACGGCGAGGAGTCGAGCTTCCAGTGCTTCACCGACGGCCGCCACCTCGTCGCGTTCCCCGAGACCCGCGACTACAAGCGCGCCTTCGACGGCGACCTCGGACCCAACACCGGCGGCATGGGCTGCTACTCGGACGCCGACGGCCTGCTCCCTTTCCTTTCGAAAAACGACTGCGAGGTCGAGGAGCGCATGGTGCGCGGCCTCTTCGACCATCTCAGGGGGGGCGAAAACGAGCCCGGCCTTCGCGGCATCAGCTTCTACGTCGCCTTCATCCACACCGCAGAGGGCCCGAAGATCCTCGAGATAAACAGCCGCGGCGGCGACCCGGAGATACAAAACATACTGACGCTGGCCCGCGGCGACCTCGTCGAGGCCTGCTACAAGATGATAGACGGCGAGCTGACGAGCTTCCCGTTCAAGAAGAAGGCGTCGGTGCTCACCTACAAGGCGCCCTACGGCTACGGCGGCTTCGACACGCAGTATCCCGAAAAAATCGAACAATCCCAAAGGGGGGCTCCCGTCGACCTGTCTGCATTGGAACAACTCCAAAAAGACCACGACGGCGACCTCTACGCCTATCCGGGCAGCATGGAAGTCCGAGACGATGGGAAGAACTACCCGCTTTCAAGCCGCGCCATCAGCGTCATCGCCCACGCCGACTCGATAGACGCGGCACGGGAGCTCAGCCTCGAAGGCATCAAAGCGGTCAAGGGGGGCGGCCTGTGGCACCGCACCGACATCGCCAGCAACGACCACATCCAAGAAAGCATCGGCCACATGAAGCGGCTGCGAGTGTGACGTGCTTATTTTGTCGTACTCCCAGTAGAGAGCCATGCAAGCAGCGGTCGGCATCGTCAGCCTGATATTAGCTGGAGGTATCATCTCGTTGGAGCTCGGTATCTCCACCGCCATACTGGAGATCGTCGCCGGCGTCATTGGCAGCAACTTCCTGCATTTACACGACATCCCCTGGCTCGACTTCCTCGCCAACTTCGGACTTCTCGGCCTCATGTTTTTCGCGGGCTTCGAGACCGACATCACCGTCATCCGAAAATACCTGCACCACAGCCTCGCCATCGCCGTCGCCTCATTCGTGACGCCGTTCGCCTGCACCTTCTTGCTCGCCCAGTTCGTCCTCGGCCTGCCCTTGACAGGCTCATTGCTTGTCGCCATCGGCATGTCGACGACGTCGCTCGCCCTCGTCTTCCCCTACCTCAAGTGCGAGGGCCTCCTCGACCGCGACGAGGGCCAGGCGCTCCTTGCCGCCGCCATGTTCGTCGACGTCTTCTCCATGGTGTCGCTCTCGTTCGTCGCCGGCGCCTTTGACGCCTACAGCATCGGCTTTCTCGTCATGCTCGTGCCGGCCTTCTTCGTGCTGCCCCACGTCGGCCAGTGGCTCTTCGCCCGCTACCAGGAGAACGCCGTCGAGCTCGAGCTCCGCTTCATCCTCTTGTGCCTTGTCGCCCTCTCGTTCCTCTCAGAGCATGCGGGCATCCACGCCGCCATCCTCGCCTATGCGAGCGGCATCGTCCTCGCCAGGCTGTTCATCGGCCGCCAAGAGCTCGAGCAAAAGCTCAGAGGAATAACCTTCGGCCTCTTTGGCCCCGTCTTCTTCTTCAACGCCGGCTACCGCATGGACCTCACGACGGTGACCATCGGGACCGTGGAGGCCTTCATCGCCCTCACCCTCGTCGCCTTCTTCGCCAAATACCTCGGCACCCGCTGGAGCGTCAAAAAGATACTCGGCCGGGGCAGCCGCCTTGCCGGCCTCTTCTTCAACTTCCGCCTGTCGTTTGGCATCGTGACCGCGCTCCTGGGCTTCGAGCTCGGCCTCATCGACCAGACCATCTACACGGCCAGTCTTGCCACCATCCTCGCTACAAGCGTGATGAGCAGCTTCTTTTTGAAGATAACCCCCACCGAGACCTTCTACCGGCCGAAGGGCTCCTGCCACGGCAAGCCGGCGAGCTGGCGCATCCTTCCGTAGAGGAATATTTTAACATTGATTCGCTGTACTCTTCCATGCACTGGGCAGACGACGTCGCCGGCAGACTCATGGAGCGCGGCGACGCTCACGTCATCGAGACCGGCACCTCTATCTCGGGCATCCCCCACGTCGGCAACGCCAGCGACGTCATCCGCGGCGACGCCGTCAGGAAGGCCCTTGCCGAGCAGGGCATCGACGTCTCCCTCATCTGGATAGCCGACGACTCGGACCCCTTCCGCAAGGTGCCCGCAGGCTTCGAAGGCCTCAAGGACTACCTGGGCTACCCCGTCCACGACATCCCCGACCCCGGGGGATGCCACAGAAGCTTCGTGGAACACTTCGTGAGCCCCTTCCTCGACGACCTCGCCGCCTTCGGAGTCGTGCCCGCCAACTACTCGGGCACGGATCTCTACCGACGGGAGGAACTCCTCGAGGAGATTCGCATCGCCCTGGAGCGACGCAACGAGATACGCGCCATACTCGACCGGTTCCGAGAGACCCCCCTGCCTGAGGACTGGATTCCCTGGAGCCCCATCTGCAGCGAATGCGGACGGATTTCGACGACAAAGCCGATTGCCTGGGACGGCGAGCGGTATGTTTCCTACCAGTGCACGGGCGTCGATGCGGCAACCCAGTCAGAGGACTTGCAGGCAGTCAAGGGATGCGGCTACACTGACGGTGCATCGGACATCAAGAAAGGCGAGGGGAAGCTCCCCTGGCGCGTGGAGTGGGCGGCCCGCTGGCATCGCTTCAAGGTGACCTGCGAGCCCTTCGGCAAGGAGCACGCCACCGCCGGCGGCAGCTACGACGGCGCAAAGCTCATCAGCGAGCGGATATTCGAGTGGCCCGCCCCCGAACCCGTCGTCTACGAGTTCTTCACCCTCAACGGCGCCAAGATATCAAGCTCGGCGGGCAACGTCATCACGCTCGCCGACTGGCGACAGATAGCCGAACCCGAGGCCCTCAAGCACTTCATGTACAAGCGCCTCGGCAAACAAAGAGACATCGACGTCGCCCGCATCCCCAATCTCACCGACGACTACGACGCCGCCGAGCGCGTCTACTTCGGCCTGGAAGACGGCGACGACAAGGACAAGCGGCACTACCATCTCTCCCAGGTCGGCGAGCCCCGCAGGCTGCAGGTGCCCTACACGCTGTGCGCCGTCCTCGCCCAGCTCATCCCCGACCTCGATGCCGAACGAATCCGAAAGCGGCTCACACGCTCGGGCTACGAGGACTACGACGAAGACCGCCTCACCCGGCGCCTTGCCTGCGCCGCCGAATGGCTCACCCGCCATGGCCCCGACTACCTGCGCTTCGACCTCGTCGATGACGAAGAGGGCGCCCGTCAATGGCAGACCCTCACCGAAGCCCAGAAAAAGGGGCTCGCGCTCTTGGCAGACTCTCTCGCCAAAGAATCGTGGACGCCGAAGACATTCCACAAACGCATCTACGAGACTGCCCGAGGCCTCGGGCTTGAGCCCCCAGACCTTTTTGCCGCCGTCTACCGCGTCCTCATCGGCTGCGAGCGGGGACCCAAGGCCGCCCTCTTCGTCCTCAGCCTCGAAGACGACCTCGTCGCGCGACGCTTCCGGCAGGCTTAGCGTGATTCAGGTAAACAACCGCAGGTCAATGCTCGCAAACCCCTGGTTTGCAGAACGCCCGAGCGAAGCTCGGTGCGTGGACCAGTGGAAAACGTAGCGTTTTTAACCGCGCCCGGTCATTCACTAAGCGGGTGACCGAGACGGTGGGAGGGGACGAATACAGGCGCATCCTGGGACTCAAGGACGGCTTACAGGACCTAAAAAGGGAGCTCCGAGAGACCCGTGAGCTCCTCCAGGGCCACCTTGAGGGCGCAGCCGCTGAAGCCGGTTTCAGCGACCGCCCGCCCACCCCGTCCTCGAACCATGCCCGCTGGCAGGAACTCCTCGCCGGAAGGCGGGGAGAGCGATTTCGCAAGACCTACGAAGCCCTGCGGGGAAAGGGGATGACGCGGACCCAAATCGTCGAAAGGCTCGTCAGCCGCGGCAACGACCCCGAGGACGCCGAACGGCTCGTGTCCACCCTCGAACAGGTGGACTCGGCCGCGGGCCAAACAGCCGACCACAACCATTTATAATCGCATAATCCTAACTCATACGCGCTTGAGAAAAACCGCATCGGTGAAACCATGCTCAAAGCGACCGTCAACGACATAAAATCATTTCGGGACAGCATCGAGGCCATCGCCGCCCTCATCGACGAGGGCACCTTCCAGGTGGAAAAGGACGGCATATCGCTTCGGGCCATGGACCCCAGCCAGATAGCCCTCGTCGACCTCGCCCTGCCGCCTGCCGCCTTCGAAGAGTACGAGGTGGAGAAGCCCTGCAGCATCGGCGTCGACGTCACCGAACTCGCAAAGATATGCAAGCGCGCCCACCCAGAGGACAAGATAGACCTGGCAACGGACGGCGAATCCCGGCTCGAGCTCGTCCTCAAGGGCAAGACGACGCGCCGCTACAGCATCGCCATCATCGACTCCACGTCGAACCCCCCACGAGAGCCCTCCATCGAGTTCACCGCCAACGTCAAGATAGGCTCCTCCATCATCAAGGACGCCCTCAAGGACGCCGAGCTCGTCAGCAACCATGTCTCCATCACGGCCGCAGACGACGGCGTGGTCATCGCAAGCGACGGCGACACGGGCTCGGTCAACATCCAGATACCCGACGACAACATCCTCGCCAAGGAGGTGTCAGAGGAGGCCACGGCCGTCTTCTCGCTCACCCACCTCGACAACATCCTCAAGGCCGCCGACGTGACCAGCCTCGTGTCGATGTCGCTTCGCACGGATTCGCCCCTGAAGCTCGAATACGCCATCGGCGAGGGACGCGTCATCTACTATCTTGCGCCGCGCATCGAAAGTGTCTAGGTATCGCGGCTGGATGATTCGGCGGGTCGCCCTGTTGCTCGCAGTCTTCTTCGGAGCCCATGCCGCCATCGGCGCCTATGCCGTCGCCGACGGAGGAGAGTTCTTATATGGCGCCACCGCCCCCGAGCGATGGCTCTACCATGAACTCACCGGCGCCGAGAGCCGCTACACCCTGTCCGGCGCCCTCAAGCACTACACCTTCGATGTCTGCATCCAGCGGTCGGAGGACTACTTCACCTGCTATGCCCGAGACGACGTGGCCTTCAGCTGCGTGGGCGGGAACTGCCAGCTCGAAACGGAGAGCGGCCGGACGCTGCTTGTCGAAGACGACGCGGTGGAGGGCGTTGCCTGGGATGGCGTGCTCACCGAGAACTGCTCGCTCCTCTGCGAGCAGGAGAATGGATCGCTTTCGTGCTCGATGCGAACAGAAATCAAAAGGGACCTCTATTTCGACCGACGGTTCCCTGAAGACATCCCGTTCGGAGAGGCCTGACCCGCCTTGAGGGGGAACCGGGGGAACTCCTCGTATTCGCGGCGGCGCTCCTGCTCGGAGTCCGAGTAGCCGCAGGCGCCCGTGGAAACGTAGAACTCGCATTCGATGCAGCATCCGTCGCGCATGACGCAGTGGTCGTAGGCCTGGCATTGGCTGCAGCACTTGTCGGGGAACCTCATCGTGCTGCCTTCCGGACAGAGGAGGCGATGCTCTCGAAGAGCGCCCGCCCGTCGCCCTCCTTTCCGGGTGGCATCCGCGTCCAGTCTCCCATCTGGTGGGGGTGCATGACGCGCTCGGGATGCGGCATCATGCCGAAGACGGTTCGTTGAGGGTTGCAGATGCCGGCGATGTCGGCGACCGAGTGGCTGGGGTTCCAAGGGAAGGCGAAGTCGGCGTCGCCGCCGTCGGGCAGGCAGTAGCGGAACACTATCTGGGCGTTGTCTTCGAGCTCTGCGACCCGTGCTTCGTTGTCCTTGCCGAAAGTGAGCCGGCCTTCGCCGTTGGCGACGGGGACCTGGAGGACGGCGCCTTTTTCGAGGGTATGAGTGAAGGGCGTCGATGATTCGTGGCGCAGGTAGACGGGACGGCACTGGAAGCCTTCGAGGTTGCCGGCGAGCGCCGCCTGGGGGGTGTCGCTGATGCCTGCGGTGCCCGGCAGCAGGCCGAGTTCGATGAGGACCTGAAAGCCGTTGCAGACGCCCCCCACCAACCGTCCCTCGGAGACGAAGGCTGCGAGTTCCTTTCCGAGCCGGGATTTCATGCGGGCGGCGAAGATGGCGCCGGCGCGGACGTAGTCGCCCGCGCTCCAGCCGCCGGGGACCATGAGGACGTCGAAATCGAATAGGTCGCGGTGGCGCTCTTTTGCGCAGTCTCCGGTGAGCTGCTTGAGGTGGACGTGCTCTGCGTCGAATCCGGCCGACTGGAAGGCTGCGCGCATCTCCTCCTCGCAGTTGGTGCCCTCGATGCGCAAGATGGCGGCCTTCATGTCTCTTCCTCCCGGGCAGTCAAACCCGACCCCCATTCAGCGCGGAGTTCCTCGACGCTGAGATCGAGGGCGATACCTTCGTCTTTGATTCTGAGGCGTTTGTCGGATGAGACGGTGCCGAGC
>CAYUFO010000080.1:0-7655 GCA_964443985.1 uncultured archaeon
GCTGCGCTCGATGAGATAATTTATTTTGTCCTTGTCGGATGACGCCTTCTCCTCGACCTTGACGTCGTAGACGAGCGTCTTGCCTGCCAAGTCGTGGTTGAAGTCGACGCGGACGCGGCCCCCCGACACCGTCTGGACGCGGGCGCGCTGACCGTCGAGCTCGACGGGCATGCCGGGATACGGCGTGATCTTCTGCTGCTTGAAGACCTTCGAGGGCACCAGACGGATGAGATTCGGGTCGCGGCTGCCGAATCCCTTCTCGGGGGGGACCTCGACCCCTTGTTTGTCGCCGACCTTCATGGAGGCTAGCGCCTCGTCGAGTCCCGCGACGACCTGCCGCTCGCCGACGACGACGGGTATCGGCTTGTATACGCGCTGGTCGTCGTGGATGTCTTCGTTTTTTGCCGTGTCCTCGTCGGTGGTGTCAAAGACGCCGCCGTCCTTGACGCGTCCCGTATACGTGATCTTGATGAAGTCCATTTTCAGCGTCAACTGGCTTTGTTCGTTCCATATTCTATCTCGCTCCACCTATAAATAGTCCCCTGCAGTCCACAGATTTAAAGCCCAAGGCCATAAAATACAGGGACATGGCCCGAAGACGGAAGAAAAAGGCCGCCCGCGAGGAACCCGACGAGAAAGCCGAGCTCACCGGCAGCCAGCGCTGGGGGCGCATCGGCGTCTACGTCATCAGCCTGCTCATGCTGCTTTCCGCCTTCAGCTACTTCACGGGTCAGCCGCCGACCCAGTCAACAGAACAAGTCGACCTGTCAGGCGTGAGTCAGGTCCAGGTCCGGTCTGTCGGCAACGTCTCGGTGCTCGCCCACGTCGCCGCCCCCACCGACGAATACCTCGCCATCCCCGGAGCCGACGGATTATCCCGCCTCAACCAGGACGTCCTCCTCGGCTTCGTGTCTGCGAATTTCTCGGGCGTCGACGACGTCGCCGTCGAGTTGAGCGACGCCTACGTCATGTTCCGGTTCACCGCCGCCGCCGACTTCAACCTATCCGCCTTCGACGCCGCCGTCGGCCGAAGGCTTCGCGACTACCGCATCTATCGAGGCTACCGCGCGGCCATCACCCCGCAACTGCCCGGCGTCTCGGAGGTGCGGCTCATCGGCGAGCCCGGCCTCGCAAAGGGAGATGCGGTCTCGGTGATGCTCCTAGAGCGCGTCCCCGAATCGGGCGTCTCCTCGATCCTCGCCTTCCAGCGGGGGCGCGTCGCCCAGGGGCCCATCGTGGAGGCCGCCGTCGTCAGCCGCGATGCCTATGTCGTCACCGGCACATTCGCCGAACCCTCTGTCGGTGAAACCCTCCGCGACCTTGGGCCCCCCGATGCGAACGTGACGGTGTCGTCCCCGCAGCTCGTCGTTTCCGCCCCCGACAACGATTCCCGCCTCGTCGAGCTATCCGATGACTTGGACGTCCCGCTTCTCGCCCGTGACGGGAACGCCACGGCCCTCCCTGTGAACTCGTCAACACTCGAGGACGTGACGGCGGCGCTCCTTGCGCGCAATCTCACGTATCGTATCGAAAACGGTTCCGCGCAGTTCGTCGCCCCCCTCGACCAGAACCGCACGACCCTCGAAAGCCTCATCCAGTCGGCGGGCGCCGTCGTCGTCGGCACCGCAGTCGCCGGCACCGTTGAACTGCCGGGCATCGTCATCCTCGAGGGAGTCCGCGCCCCCATCCGCGACGCCGACGCCTTTCCCGCCCTCCTTTTCCTCGACTCCGAGGTCGGCGACGACATACGCGTCGAACTCGACTACCTCCAACTCGGCAACCAAATACTCGTCTACAACGCACGCGAAGTCGAATACTAGGGAAGCGGCGTAGTCCGGATAAAAGCCCCTGCCACGCTCTCGAATGCGTAGACGCCGATGACGATCATGGCGAAAAAGACTACGAGTACTCCAATCCAGTATTCCTGTCGTTCGTTCATTTTTTGCCCCTTTCGTTGGTGGTTTCCGTTTGGAAAGCCTTATCTATCGGGAACTAGAGGAATAAATACCGCTCACACGAACCAGGCGGGGACGGTGACTTCGAACCAGGCGGCGACGACGATGAAGATGAGAGCGAAGACGAAGAAGCTCACGGCGTCGCGGACGAAGACGCGCAGGGTGCCGCTGGCTTCATGGGCGAGGATGCGCGAGAGGATGCCGCCGGCGATGGCGGCCAAGAGGAATCCCGACAACTCGACGACGGTGTGAGGCAGATAGAAGAGGGGGACGAAGTAGAGCTTCAAGGCGCCTCCCTTGACCATGCCGAGCCCCCAGAGCTTGTTCTCCCAGACGAACTGGACGAAGCGGAAGAAGGCCTTGATGAATCCGCCGAAGAAGGCGCCCGCCACCGAGGCGTTGAAGTTGAGGATGAAGACGGCGCCGGTGCCGTAGAAGAAGCTGATGACAAAGCAGACGAAGGCGACGGTGATGTTGTTAGCGAGTATCTCCCAGAAGAGAGTGTTCTCGGTGAAGAAGCCCTGCGTGTAGGGGCGGATGAGCTTCATCTGCTCGCCGAAGACGACGTGCTTGTCGCCGGCGTCGGTGATGCCGTAGAGGTAGAGGTAGGCGACAGTCATGCCCAAAAAGAGGAAGACGTAGAACCGGATGAGGGGGACGTGGCGAAAGAGGAAGCCGGCATGGGGGTAGTAGATGGTGTGGGGGCGGTCCTCGCTTCCCGCATGGGCGCCCGCCTGGGGTAGGACCCGCCAGATGCGGTTCCACACGGGCAGCTTGCCCCGCCGCTTGACGGACTTGTCTATGACGTCGGTCTCCTCGTAGTCGAAGATCTTGACGACGTAGGGCAAAAGGAACAGGCTTGAGAAGAAGACCGTGGCGATGCTCGAATTCTCGGGGAAGATGATGACTGCCGACGTGAACCCCAAAAGGATGAAGAAGGCGCCCGTGGGGAACGCGAGGATGGGCTGCTCGCGCAGCAGGCGGGGGTTGAAGAGGTTGGCGAGAAACATCCTATGTAGACATTCAGGCGTTCCTCTTAATATTACTGTTGTTCGGCGCGCCACCGGCAGAACGCCTCGACGGCTTTTCTCCGATGCGACAGCGTGTTTTTCATCGCATAGTCCTCGGCGAACGTCGTATCGCGTCCTTCGGGGATGAAGAGGGGGTCGTAGCCGAATCCCCCGCTGCCCCGCTCGTCGGGTGCGATGGCTCCCCGGACGACGCCCTCGAAGACATGCACGCATTGGTCGTCGGCGTAGCCGATGGCGGAGCGGAACTCGGCCGACCGGTCGCTGGCGGTCTCTAGGAGCTTCAAGATGCCGTCGTTGCCGATGCGCTCGATGACGAACTTCGAGTAGCTCCCCGGGAAGCCTGAGAGCGCGTCGACGTACAGCCCCGCGTCCTCGACGACGACCGGCTTCGCCATCTTCTCGTACACGTACTTCGCCCCCTCTTCTGCCACCACGGCCACCGACGGGTCGCGGACCTCTGGATAGGGGCACTCGATGCGGACGAACTCGACGCCGTAGCCAGAGCCGACGGCGTTGGCCTCCGACACCTTATGGGCGTTTCCCGTGGCGAATGACAGCCTCATCGTGTCTGTGCCTTGCGCTCGGCAGCGTCGATGAACCAAGGGCACTCGCTGGTGCCCTTGCGCATTGAATACATGAACAGCGACGGACCCGGCTGGAGGCTGTGGGAGCTCGGATGCGAGTACGTCATGAACACGGCGTCGGGGAATTTTTCTGGGAGCCTTTCGGCCTCGAAGAGACGGTGGGCGATGTAGCGCTGGACCACCTTCTCGGTCGCCTCGACGCTTCGTGCCTTGGTCGAGTGCCGCTGGGCCTGGTTGAACAATTGTTTTCGCACACGTTCCCCGCCGTCCTCATCGGATATGAGGGTATGATACATGCCCTGTGCCCGAGAAAGGAACGAGCGACCCACGCCGACATCGGGCTTGGCGGCGCCCTTCAATTCGGCGCCGATGAACGTCCGCTGCGACTTCCAGGAGCCCATCTCCCGATGCAGCCGGCCGTAGGGGAGCGTCTCGCTCGCCTTGGCGACCGACACTCCCCGTTCATCGGCGAGTTTTTTGATACCCTGATAGTACTTGTCGACCTGCATGGGCGTCTGGCCGTTGAGGTGGGTGGCGTGGACGTCGGTGAAAAAGAGCGTCGCCTTGGCCTTGATGCCCTGTGCCTGAAGGCTGTCGACGTGGCCCTTCATGACGTCGAGCGCCCGCTCGTCGGCCTCGTCGGCGAGCCCCCGCATCGACTCCTTGCTGCCCCCCCAGAAGGCGACGAGGTGGACGGGCTTCCCTGATCGGATGGACCGTGCAAGACGCCGTTTGATCTCGGCGACGTTCTCGCTTTTGGGGTTGTGGCCGCGGCGGACGTCCCTGCCGGTCAGGGCTGAATAAGCCGCGTCGACCTTGGCAGCGAGCTCCGCTCCCGCGACCGCACGCTTGAGGCCGTAGGCTTCGTTCCCTGCAGCACCCTTGGCGGTGAGGGATTCCTTTTGATTGGGGAGAGACATATCCGTTTGCCGTCGTTGCCCTCTCCCCCGTTCTCGTTGCCGTTCCTTTTCCACCATGCTGATAGCATAGGGGAAGGATATCGTAAAAAACCACGGATTTATAGCTGCGCTCCAAAGTGTGTCCATGGCTGCAGGGGGACTCTTTCGGCACCGCGTCTTCGCCCAGTGGCTGCAGCTTGCCGCAGCCGACGTCGCTACCCTGATGGTTGTCCAGTCGTTGCAGGAGGGGGAAAATCCCGCCTCCCAAGAGGCTATCCTCGCCGAGGTTAATCGGGTGCTCCCCGGACAGCGGGAGGAAGATGTGCGTTCCTCGCTTCTCACCCTCGTTCGCAGGGGATTGCTCACCCAGCCAGCCGAAGGCGAGTATGTGCTCGATCTTGCCGCCGTCCAAACAGCACTCACTGCCAAAAAACGCGAGCTCCTCGACGAGGTCACAGACCTCGAGTCGACGGCATCGTCTCTTGAATCGGCGTTCTCCACGACGTCGGGGCCCGCGGGTACCCACGTCACCTATCTGCCCCAGGAAAAGCTCTTCTCCACGATGACGAAGCTCGTCTCTACCGCCGATAAATGCTATTTCACCACCAACTTCCCCAACATCGCCTACACGCGGCGGCTCGCCTACCTCCCCGAGATGAAACGCTACATCGAGGTATTGCAGAAGCGGTGCTTCACGGACAAGGTCCCCATCACCTATCTTTTGCGCCTGCAGCCCGAAAAGCTCTACAACACGGCGTTGCGCGTCTTCTCCGATCCCGACAAGGCCTACCTTGAGACGCTCGAGATGCTTTCCATCCTCGAAGACCAGATACAGCGATACCCGCACCTCGACATACGCTACCTCACCCAGCCCTTCGGCATCGACTCCATCATCTTCATGCGAAAGGAGCCAGAAGACGCCATCTTCTTCATCCGCGACCCCGAGATGGAGCCCATCGGCGCCGTCTACCTCATGCACCCTCCCGTCGTCGCCCGCATCGAGTATCTCTACCACGAGTTTTTGAAGTCGACGCCCCGCCTTCAGGGCGCCGTCGCCGCCGAGACGTTCGCCACCCTCAAGGAGCGCTTCGAGAAGAGCTTCGAGGAGATACGCAACCAGTGACTCCTGGAGCCGATTTATTACGCAGGCCTCCCCTATCCCTCTTTCATGTATGCGTCTTTCATCTTCCTTTTGGCGTCGGCGTCGGCGTTCATGTCCTTGGCGTTCATCCCCAACCTCGCAAAGGACGTGGGGGCCACGGACTTCCAGTTGGGCCTCATCATCAGCGTCTACGGCCTGATGAGCTTCATCAGCTACTACCTATTCGGCCGGTGGGGGGACGTCCACGGCGTGCGGAAGGTGCTTCGGTTCGGCCTCGTCGTCGCCACCGTCGCGTTCGCCACCCAGGCCTTCGCCACGAATCCCGCAACGCTCTTCGCCGCGAGGGCGTTCGCGGGGTTCTCCTTCGGCATGGTGCCTGCCGCCCTCATTGCCTACGCCCACCACGCCCACCAGCGTATGGGGCATTTCTCCCGGTTTGAGAGCCTCGGCTGGCTCACGGGCAGCATACTCGCAGGCATCCTCTCGCTTGCCGAGCCGCAAAGCCCGTATGCCCTGCTCTTCATCGCGAGCTCGCTCTTCTTCGCGGTCGGCTTCGCATCATCGATCAAGCTCCCAGACCTCGACGTCGAACCCGTCTCCGTTCCCCTGTTCCCCGTCCACCTCATCGCCGGCAACCTGCCCGTCTATCTCGGCTTCTTCCTGCGCCACTTCGGCGCCATGATCGTGTGGACGTTCTTCTCGCTCTTTTTGTGGGAGCTCGGCGCCTCGTTCTTCTGGATTGGCATCCTCAACGCCGCCAACGTCGGCACCCAGGCGCTCCTCAAGCCCCGTCTTGACGGCCTGCCGCCCTGGCCGCTCTTCCGCGCCGGCCTCGCGCTTGCCGTCGTCGTGTTCTACGGCTATAGCCTCGCCCCCACCTATCTCTACGTCCTCCCCGTCCAGGTGCTTCTCGGCGTCGCCTGGAGCCTCATGCAAGTGGGCGCCCTCACCATCCTCGTCGAGGGCAACCTCGAGCACTCCACGGTCGTCGGCCTCCTTTATTCGACCCACAGCCTCGCCAACGTCTTGGGACCCTTCGCGGCGGGGGTCATCCTCAGCCTGTGGGGCTTTACGGGAGCCTTCTATGCCGCCGCCTTCTTTGCCTTCCTCGGATTCATCGCGTCCTATCTGCCCCGGGGGCATTTAAACGGCCAAACTTAGAATTATTGCACGATGGCGTTCGATTTCAAGCGCTTGAAACAGAAGAAGAAGCCCGTCTTCCACCGGGACTACGAGAAGTATTATCCCGTGAACTCGCTTGCCGAGATGGGCTTCACGCGGGGCGTCTGCTCGAAGTGCGGCAAGGGCTTCTGGTCGACGGCAGAACGCGACGTCTGCGGCGAGCCCGAATGCGAGGGCGGCTACAGCTTCATCGGCGAAAAGCTCACCAAAAAAGAATTCAGCTACAAGGGGGCATGGGACGCATACGTCCAGACCTTCAGCCAATGGGGCTACGTCCCCCTCAAACGCTACCCCGTCGTCTGCCGCTGGTACGACCAGCTCTCCTTCGTCAACGCCGGCATCAACGACTTCCAGCCCTACGTCATCGCAGGCGACGTCGACCCCCCCGCCGACTGCGTGCTCGAGCCCCAGTTCTGTTTGCGGTTTCCCGACATCGATTCCGTCGGCGTCACCGGCCGCCACTACACCGGCTTCATCATGGTCGGCCAGCACACCTTCCGCACGCCCGAGAAGCCCCACGTCCCCTTCAAGGAGGAGGGCATCCGCCAGATGAACGAGTTCCTCACCAAGGGACTCGGCATCGCCGAGAGCGAGATCGTCTACCACGAGGACGTCTGGGCGGGCGGCGGCAACTTCGGACCCAGCATGGAGTTCTTCGCCCGCGGACTCGAGCTCGGCAACCAGGTCTACATGCAATACGAGCTTTTGCCCGACGGCAGCGAGCGCGAGCTCAAGACCCAGGTCATCGACATGGGCGCGGGCCTTGAGCGCTGGAGCTGGTTTAGTCAGGGAACGCCCATGAGCTACGACACCGTCTTCCCCAAAGTAATGAAATACCTCTACAAGGAAAGCGGATTCAAGCCTGATCCCTCCTTCATGAAAAACTATGGAAAATACGCAGG
>CAYUFO010000081.1:0-7644 GCA_964443985.1 uncultured archaeon
GAAAAAGCCTCGAGGAGCTGACCATCTGAGACGATGGCCTTTACCTTCGACCGCCTGACCTACCGCCTCATCGCCTACTTTCTCGTCATCTCCTTCGTCTCCATCGCCGCCACCGGCTACCTCGCCTTCCACTTCGGCCGCGAAGTCGTCGTCACCAAGACCTTCCAACAGCTGGATACCACGCTCGAGCTCAAACACGCCGAACTCGTCGAATCACGGACGCAGGCAGGCATGGAAGCCACCATGGAGGAACCCACGCTTCTGGGAACGACGGGAGAAACCTACCTCGTCGCCAAAGACGGGAAACCCCGAACCCTCCCGCAAAACCATGGGGAAAGCCTCAGAAACACGGTGTTGACAAGCGATGCCATCGCCGCATGCCTAGCCGGAAAAGACGGCCAGGGAGTATATGAAAATTATGAGGATACAACCGTGCTTGGAGTCTACCGATTCCTCCCCGAATTCGATGCCTGCCTGCTTGCCGAAGTCCATCAAGGAGAGGTACTGGAACCCATCAACCGACTCCAACGGCTCATCGTCACCATCGGCGTGTCGCTTGGGACCTTCAGCCTCATCGCCGGCATCTACTTCACCCGCCGCATCACAAAGCCCGTCGACAACCTCCTCGCAGCAACCAGACGCATATCGCAGGGGGACCTCGCAACACCCATCCAGTCGACGAGACGTGACGAATTCGGCGAAATAGCCACTGCCCTTGACGACATGCGGGCTGAGATCGCAGACCGGCGGGCGGAACTCGAAAAGGCCTACGACGACCTCAAACAAGTCGACTCCCTCAAAGACGACTTTCTTCAAAGCGTCAGCCATGAGCTCAAAACGCCGCTTACCGCCATCATCGGCCTCACCCAGGTCCTTCAGCGGAAGCTCAAAGACAAGTCGACGGAAAGCGAACGAGAAGACCTCGCCATCATCCTCCACGACGCCCGCTACCTGCAAAAACTCATCAACGAGATACTCGAGCTCACCCGCCTCGACGCGGGACGCGAGATGTACACGATGCGGAAAGTCGACGCGGGGAGGCTCGTTTCTCGGGTCGTCGACGACCTGACGCCATACGCGAAGCAGCACAACGTCGCCATCGAGCACGTCGAACCGCACAACAACCCCCCCGTCCACGGTGACGAGGAAGCGCTCTACCACCTGGTGCACAACCTCGCGAACAACGCGATAAAGTTCACAAGCGAGAGACGGGGATGGGTGAAGGTGTCGGTGGACGAGGCGGACGGGAAGGCCGTCTTCACCGTGGAGGACAACGGCATCGGCATCGCCGAAAGCCAGCAGGAGCGGATATTCGAGCGGTTCTACCAGGCCGACGAGACCAAGGGCGAGCATTACGGTGGCACCGGCCTCGGCCTCGCCATCTGTAAAAAGATTGCAGACCTCCACCATGGGCGCCTCACCCTCGAGAGCTCGCAAGGAAAGGGCACAACGTTTTATTTCCATTGCCCGCTATATCATGGTATCACAATAGACGAAACGAAGGAGGAACAAACACGATGACCCGCATACTCGTCGTCGACGACGAACCCCACCTGACCCGCGTCGCAGCCGAAGCCCTCGCAGACGAAGGCTACGACATCGACACCGCAGTGACCGGCCGCGAGGCCCTAGGCAAGCTTGAGAAGAACACCGCAGACCTCGTCCTTTTGGACGTCATCATGCCGGGCCTCAAACCCAAAGAGATCCTCGACGAAATCGACGAAAAGAACCTTACAGGAAAAATCATCTATCTCACCGCCGTCAAGTTCCGAGACGAGAACGACTTCCAAAAACAGCACGGCTTCATCCCCGACTACGACAACGTCAAGGTCGTCGACTACATCGAAAAGCCCTACGACATCGACGACCTCGTCGACCGCGTGAGAAAGGCGCTGGAAGACTAGGGACCGCCCACCGTATCGGGAGCGTTCGGGCAGCTGCAATCCCACCCCTCTTCTCCGTCGACGCAGGATTCCTCGTCGCCCGATGCAACGCACGTGCAGCACAGCGGAAGATCCTCCATCCAAGCCGTCTGGACCGGGACGCTCTCAACCGACTCCCCGGCTTGTTCTGACGGTCCCGGGGATTCGCCACCGATGAAAAGGCCGGTGACAGTATATAACGATGTGTACAGGGAAACGGCAACGACCAAGAAGAACATGTACAGCATGAAGAAACCGAGCATCACCAACCGTTGCTCGCGGCGTCGATCCATGACAGTCTCCCGGGCAGACGGGTCATGCCGCCGTCACCGCCCTGAGCCCGTTATCACTATAGGGATCCAAGCCTAAAAAAACACATTTCCCACCACTTTTCGCAGGGATACCGCATCCTTTTAAAGCAGACATACCATACTACAACCATTATGCAATACACAGTCCCCCTCGTACTCTTCATCGCCGCCATAGGATTCGCAGGATGTCTCGGGGACGGCGAGGAAGAACCCTCGAAATTCTCCGACAACCCGGAACTTCGCCAATGCAACCAGATACGCGACGACGACATGCGACGCGAGGACTGCTACATCAAGGTCGCAACCGTGAAAAAGAAGCCCGAGCTCTGCGCCGAGATATCCATCGAGGGACAGCGGAACCTCTGCTACACCCAGATAGCCCGGGAGACGGGCGACATGTCGGTGTGCGACAACATCGCAGGCGACGAATGGCGAAAGAGCACCTGCCAGGCAGCGGCCTCGAACTGACCTTCGCCTGTTTAGTTTTCCCCACCAAGCAGTTAGCATGAACATCGACGACCTAGCCATAGCCCCCGAGCTCAAGCAACGCTACCGCCAAGAGGGCATCTCCGAGCTCTACCCACCCCAAGCAGAGGCGGTGAAGGCAGGACTACTCGACGGGAAGAACCTCGTCCTCGCCACACCCACTGCATCGGGGAAGACGCTGGTCGCCGAGCTCGCCATGGCGAAGGCCCTTGCAGCCGGCCGGCAGGCAGTCTACCTCGTCCCCCTGCGCGCCCTCGCCTACGAGAAGTACCGCGAGTTCAAGAAGTTCGAGGACCTCGGCTACCGCGTCGCCATCGAGATGGGCGACCTCGACTCCGCCAAGAACCGCGGCAGGATAGCCGCAGACATCGTCGTGGCGACCGCGGAGAAATGCGATTCGCTGCTGCGCGCAAAAAAGCCCGTCTTCGGCGACGTCGGCATCCTCGTCGTCGACGAGGTCCACCTTCTCACCACCGACCGCGGGCCCGTCTACGAGATACTTGTCACCCGCTTTCGGAACCGGTTCCCCGACGTCCACGTCCTCGCCCTCTCGGCCACCATCGGCAACGCCGACGAGCTGGCCGCCTGGCTTGCGGCAGAACTCGTCTCTTCGACGTGGCGCCCCGTGTCCCTCCAAGAATCCGCCGAATGCGCGAAGGACAAGCGGCAGGGGCTCCGGGAGGCCGTCAACCGGGCTCTCGAGGACGGCGGCCAGGCGCTCGTGTTCGTCGCGAGCAGACGGTCGGCGGAAGCCGTCGCCGAGGAGCTCGCCGCAGGCGAGGAGGAAGCCAAGAACCTCGACGAGCGACAAGAGACCGTGGCAGACGCCGCCGAACACGCGCTCGCCACACCCACCCGCCAGTGCACGCGCCTCGCCCGCTGCATCCGGGGAGGCACAGCCTTCCACCACGCGGGGCTCGTCAACGAGCAGCGCATCGCCTGCGAGGACGCCTTCAAGGACGGCACCATCAAGGTCGTCGCAGCGACGCCGACGCTCGCGGCCGGCGTCAACCTCCCCGCCCGCACCGTCGTCATCCGCGACCTCAAGCGCTATGGCGCCGAAGGCGCCGCCTACATCCCCGTTCTCGACTACCGCCAGATGGCGGGACGGGCGGGACGACCCCGCTATGACTCGAAGGGCTTCGTCAAAGTCCTTGCGAAATCCGACAGCGAGAAGGCGTTCGTCGAGGAGCACTACTTCGCAGGCGAGGTCGAAGCCATCGTCAGCCGCCTCGGCGTACGGCCAGTCCTGCGCTTCCACGTCCTGTCGTCGGTCGCCGCAAACGCCTGCCGCACCGAGCAGGCCCTCCTCGACTTCTTCGCGGCGACGTTCTTCGGCCACCAGTACGGCATCGAGGAAGCGTTCGCATCCCTGATATCAGAGGTCGTCGAGGAGCTCGTCGGCTGGGACCTTCTGTGGCGGCAGAAAGGGTTCCTTCTTCCGACGGCCATCGGCTCCCGGGTCGCCGAGCTCTACATCGACCCCCTCACCGCCAAGACCTACCTCGACTGGCTTGCCGCCCTCGACGAGGCAGACGACGTCGCCGACATCGGGCTCCTGGACATCCTCTGCGACGCCGTCGAGGTACAACCCTACCTCTACGTGCCTGCGAGTCGGGAACGGCAGGTCTGGGAAGAGCTCTTCGTCCGGGAGGACGGCTTCCTGCGCGACGTGTCAGGCTTCGGCGCCGACTGGCAGCTCCTGCCCCGGTTCGCCACGGCCATGGTGTTCGCCGACTGGCTTTCCGAGGTCCCTGAAGCAGACATCCTCGAGCGCCGGAACATCGCACCAGGGCTCCTCTACGCCAAGCTGAGGAACCTCGAGTGGCTCGTCTACGCGGCCCGGGAGCTCGCAGGGATACGAAAGCTCAGGAACGCGAAAAAACGGCTCTCGGACTTGGAAATCCGCATCAGGACGGGCGTGAAGGCCGAACTCCTCCCCTTGGTGGCCATCCCGGGCATCGGGCGCGTGCGGGCGCGTTCGCTCTTCCGAGCAGGCTATACACGCCCTGCCGACCTCAGGAAGGCGCCGCTCGGGGCGCTTGAGCCAATTCTTGGAAAAAAGACCGCCTACAAGGTCAAATCGAATCTTTCGTGAAAACCGATACCTATTTCTTTGTGTAATCAAAAGGTATACTAAAGGGGCGCGAGGTATTGGGAACCATGGACGACGCCACCCTCTACGAATACGACGAAGACACCGACCTGTACTCCATCGAGCACCGGCGGCTGAGAGACAAGGAAGCGCTCATCGACTTCTACGTCTTTCGGCAAGCGTCGATAATCTCCCTACCAGAACAACCCCCCCGCGCAAAAAGGAAGCCCCGCAAGACGAGACGACGCACCGCGAAATCCAAACGATGAAAGACGAAGACGTCGACCGCGACGAATTGGAAGACGACGCAGACCAGATAGCCTCCGTCGAAAAGCTCGCCCCAGCCGACGTGAAAACCACCTACCTCGCCGAGCGCTACGCCACACCCCATGCCCCCCGGCACCGCCGCTTCCACCCCTGGCTTTCGGCCCTCGCCGTCATCGCCTGCGCATCGGCAGTCGTCGTCTTGCTCCGAGCAGACATCATCGGGGCCTTCATGCGCGGCGGCGCCCCCGTCGCTGGGGGATCCACTGGCGCGAGCTTCATCCTCGCCACGCTCGGCGTGTTCGGCATCGCCACCCTCCTGCTTGCCGCCTCGAAGACCCAGAGTCACAAGTAGCCGAGCCACCCGTTTTTTTAACCCTCGGAACCGATAACTCTCAGCAACGATGCCGGAAACCACCCGCAAACCCATCATCGCCGTCCTCGGCCACGTCGACCACGGGAAGACCACGTTCCTCGACTACATCAGGGGCAGCGTCGTCGCGAGCCGGGAGGCAGGAGGCATCACCCAGCACATCGGCGCCACCGACGTCCCCTTCGAGGTCATCGCCGACGTCTGCCGGGGCGGCATCGACGAGGGAAAGCTCAGGATACCTCTTCGCGGGCTCCTTTTCATCGACACCCCCGGCCACGAGGCATTCACCAACCTGCGCCAGCGCGGCGGCTCCGTCGCCGACCTCGCCGTCGTCGTCTGCGACATCAACGACGGACTCATGCCGCAGACCAAAGAGGCCCTCGGCATACTCAAGCAGTACAAGGTCCCCTTCATCCTCGCCGCCAACAAGGTCGACAACATCTCAGGCTGGATACGAGACGCCCCCCTCGACAAGCAGCCCCCCCACGTGCGCGAGGTATTCGACAAGCGCTACTACGACCTCGTCATCGGGCTCGGACAGGACGGCTTCAACGCCGACCTCTACGCCAACATCACTGACTTCACCAAGAGCCTCGCCATCGTCCCGCTCTCGGCGAAGACCGGCCAAGGCGTCGCAGACATCCTCATGCTCCTGGTCGGCCTCGCCCAGACCTACCTCGTCGACCGCCTCACCATCGCCCCCGACGCCCCGGGCAAGGGCACCATCCTCGAGGTGAAGGAGGAGCTCGGGCTCGGCACCACCCTCGACACCATCGTCTACGACGGCGTCATACGCAAGAACGACAGCATCGTCGTCGGCGCACAGACCCCCATCGTCACGAAGGTCAAGGCGCTGCTTCGGCCCAAGCCCCTCGAGGAGATGCGCGACCCCCGGGAGAAGTTCCAGAGCGTCGATGAGGTCTACGCGGCGGCGGGCATCAAGATAGTGGCCCCCGGCATCGACGGCGCGCTCGCCGGCGCCCCCGTCTACGTCGGCGGAGAGGAACGGGTCGAAGAGGTCGCCGCAGAGATAGGCGAGGTCAGCGTCGAATCCGACAAGCTCGGCGTCATCGCCAAGGCCGACACCCTCGGCAGCCTTGAGGCGCTCGTCAAGATGCTCGCCGACGCAGGAATACCCGTCAAACGAGCCTCCATCGGCAAGGTCACGAAGACCGACGTCGTTACCGCCTCGACCGTCGCAAAGGAGGACCCCTACCTCGGCGTCGTCCTCGCCTTCAACGCACCCGTCCTCCCCGAGGCCTGCACCATGGCAGAAGACCTCGGCCGACCCGTCTTCGAGCACAAGGTCATCTACCAGCTCATCGAGGACTACGGGGAATGGGTGGAAAAGGTCAAGGAGGAGGCAAAAAGGGCGAGCGCCAAGGAGCACGCCACCCCCGCCAAAGTCAAGCTCGTCGCCGGCTGCGTCTTCCGCCAGAGCAAGCCCCTCGTCGCAGGCGTCGACGTCCTGGCCGGCGTCGTCCGCCCCGGCACCCGCCTCATGCGCGAGGACGGCACCATCGTCGGCCGGGTGAAGAGCATGCAGTGCGAGAAGGAGTCCATCACCGAGGCCGTCTGCGGCGCCCAGTGCGCCCTCGCCGTCGAAGGCGGCACCATGGGCAAAAACATCGACCCCGAAGACACCCTCTACGCCTTCCTCACCGGCGAGGATCTCGCCGCCATCGACGCCGAGAGTCTTTCGGCAGAGGAAAAAGAAGCCCTCAACGAGTTTCGAAAAATACGGCGCAGACGATGAGCCTTCAAGAAAAATACGGCTTCGAATCCAGGCGGGTCGCCGAAGAAATCAAAAAAACGGGCGCCAGCCGCGTCGGCCTGCAGTTCCCCGAGGGCCTCAAAAGCGAGGCCCTCGCCATCGCTGCCGACCTTGAAGCAAAAACCGCAGCCACCTGCGTCATCTACGCCGACCCCACCTACGGCGCCTGCGACCCCAAAGAACACCTCGCCGAAACCCTCGGCCTCGACCTCGTCATCCACTACGGCCACACGGACAGGAAGCCGACGCCCTGAGAGCCGCATCCGTCGATATGTATCCTTCCCCTTCCCCATGAGCTTTGATGAGCGTCTCGACCAAGAAGCCCAGGCAAGCGCGGGGAAACCAAACATTCGGTTTGGAGAAGGCGCCTGAAGAGCTGTTCTGCGCCGACCGCCTCATGCGGGCAGGCGAGACGTCGA
>CAYUFO010000082.1:0-7589 GCA_964443985.1 uncultured archaeon
GAACACATGGTCGCCTTCACTCGGAATCACACGGCGCTTTCGCCGGAATAAGCATGAGAGTATGAAAGCAACGCATCACGATAGATACGAAATGCATCGTCGAATAATATTGGGTTGTCTGATGCCGCCAGCTTCCGCAGTTCATGTTCATAATTCGAGAAGCTCTCCAAGACAGCACTTGTCGAAGGCGATTGCTGATCTGTAGCCTCCATTGGTAATAGAATGTTGCTCCAGCTTTGAAGATCGAGTGAGTGCAGAAACTCTAGTAGCTCGTCAAACTGATATTCACTCTTCATAAATCGGTAATATCTTTGGCGCAGCAAAATGTCCCCCTCGAAGTAACGGCTGTTTTCTATGACTCGTCTGCTGAGATGTACTCTGAGCATCTTCAGATTCTCGGAACTGTAGACGATAACCGGCAAGTGACGCAGATCAAAAGGGACAGACGCCATGTCTTGTGAAATTAAAATTACACTGGGTACGTCTCTGAAGCAGTGTGCAATCCCTACTTCATAGAAGACATTCGGGTTCTTTCCAGTCAAATCCGCTATTATGAAGTGCGAGGATATGATCTCGCTGACGATTGTTGTCATGATCGGGCTATTGTGATACAGATCATCAGATCTATTGCACCCGAAGCCTATCTCTGACAGCGCTGACTTGACCTCAGCATATATCTCATCGAACTCCCTGCTAAATGGCATGAGAATGAAACAGTGATTCTTCTTGGCGGGCAGTTTTCTCTTCCTCAACTGCTTGGGGTAGATCTCATACACGGATAATCCCCTATTATCCTGAGTTATTGACTCCTTTTCTACAAATATAGTGCAAGAACAATCGTTGTCAATCGATTTGCTCGACTACGCCGCCTCTTCAGTTTTTCTGGATGAAAGTTCGATTCTGTTGCGCTGATTGAACTTAGACATAACCTCGATCTTCCGAGTTCTCGACACAGTAAGATAAATCTGGGTTGTGGTTATACTGCTGTGCCCAAGTATTTCTTGAACGGACCGTACGTCTGCCCCATTTTCCACAAGCATAGTTGCCATCGTATGTCTTAGGCAATGGGGTGTGAACTCTCTTTGAAGCCGTGCTAGCCGACAGAGCTGTTTGAATATTGGCCCAACCGAATGAACGCTCAGGCGCTTGCCAAATCGATTGAGAAAAAGGGCCTTTGGCTCCGAGAAAGATGATATCCGGATTTCAATGTACTTTTCAATTGAAGAGATCACTTCTGACGAACACATTGGAATGATGCGTTCTTTTCTTCCTTTACCCATGACACGGAGCAATCTGTCCTCGCATTGTATATCCTCCAGGTCGACCCTTACGAGTTCATCTATGCGTATCCCGGTGGAGAATAAGAGCTCAAGCATGGATCGGTTTCGAAATGCAATGAACTTCTGAATCAGCGTGCTACCATATTTGATGCGACATACTTCGTATGAGGCAGTCAACACGGCCTCTATCTCCTGCAATGATAAAACCCGTGGAATTCTACGAGTTATTCTAAATCGCTTGAAGAGCGATTTCGCAGGTGAAGCAGGCAACGTCCCTTCTTTCTCCAGAAATCCAAAGAACGACTTGAACGTCGCGATCTTGCGACGTATCGTGGCGCCCCGCAATCGCATCGTTTCCAAGTACTCGACGTAATCCCTGAGTTCAGAAGGGCCGAGAGTCTGAAGGGACATATTCCGAAAGTATTTCGCCAGCAGCGTTAAGTCGCATGAATATGCTTTCAGTGTTCTCTGTGCCAGATTACGCTCGACACCAACTGTTCGTAAGTACGACTGGATTAGCCTGTCGCTTTCCATTGACTCAACCTTTCTATGTTAATCCTCAGTCATGCATTGAAGCCAAGCCTTGGCCAAGTAATCACTTAGCGGATGCCACTCGCAATCGCCGATGCCAGCCAGAGTATTCTGATGTCCAGAAGATCGACTCGCCAAGAGCGAAAATCCTGAATTCATGTCGGACTTTTCGGCACTTCTCTTCACTACATCGGCAGCCTTCGGCGATAATTCGCGTGACTCACAAGAGCCACAGATGCGACGCTCCTGCAGTGTGGTCGATCTCCTCCACTCACAGATGGTCACGAGTTCTACCAGCCAATCGCTGTTACTACCTTCGTAAGCTGCGCCGAATCTTGAAAATCGAGTGTGAAAGAAGCGATTTCATCGTGGAGAAGCGCTCGAAATGAACCCAAGGTCTGCTATCTTGCGAAACTTTTTGTGCGATCGTCAAGTTTGCAATCGGGCTGTAGACGAGCTGGTAGTCTCTCCTGTTCTTCTTTATCCACGAAATGACATGCTGAGTCGAACACATCCACGCATCGTGGAAGATGACGTATCCACCTTCTTGCAGCAGCAAATCAATGTAGTAGAAGTCAACGAATATTTCATCGAATTTATGGCCTCCATCTACAAATGCAAAGTCTAGCCTGACTCCTTCAGCGAGCATTTGCGGAAGTACGCTATGTGAATAGTCACGTTTCAGGTTGAGCAGGTGCTCAAGTCCAGCCCTTCTTAGATTCTTCAGCCCTAGTTCTTCGTACTCATCTTGAAACGGATCGATTGCGAAGTGTGGGCCTCTAGTTGCAGATATGATGTAAGCTGCGGATGCTCCGTACGCGAAGCCCACCTCCAACGTTCTCTGCAGGTTCTTTTTTCGCACAAAGTCATAAAGAAACTCCCCTTCCTCCTCTGATATCGAAGTGCTTCTATGATCCTCAGGGATCATCAGCCGTTTGTAGATTGATTCCATAGCCTCAACGTGGATTCATGGATTTAACTACCTTTCGGGTGATGAGCAACGCCGGCTTGGTGAAAGCACGACTGCCAACTATTTTCAAACTCAAGTGTGAGTCTCCGTTCAGTCTATCGTCGCTCATGTGTAGGCTCTGGATTTTATGCCCATGGCACAAGAAGGCTCTCAGAGTACCTCGTTTCGATACTGAGAGTCACTATTCAGTACGACAATAGGATTACTGGAATGAGATCGAGAGGGCTTTGGAATCCTCATCTATCGGCCCGAGGCGGTGTATGGATCAGGAGGCAGGGGCTCCGTGCAGAAGGGAGCGGCGGATCGAATCAACGGTTGCCTTGCTGTGGACACAGAACGCAGTCTCGGCTGATGCAGGACGAGCGGCTGATAACCGTCCGAAGCCCATTTCGACGTCGATGCGTATAGACTTACCTCTACAAAGTCTAACGTAGTGATGGGCACTACATTAAGGTCTGGGCCTTATGGGCATGTCTTATTGTATATATACCTTTCACGCGGATTACAGATCAGTCTCGCATCATCGAACCGTGCATTCCATGCTTCGTCAATGATGTTCTCTAACTCCTCAGAATTTGCGGGGTACTTGTAAAAGTTGGCATACCCCGAGTCAACGTTTTGTTGCACTCGATTTGGAAGTATCTTGTAAGAACTCCAAAGTTGGATGGCGACTAATCCATTGGGATGACCATCCTCGGGCCGCCTCAAAGAAGCTTGAACTTCCCAATCAACAAACCTACGCGCCCAGGTGCAACGACCAATCAGAACGATTGTGACAGTGGAGTCCTTGAGATAGAGCTCTCGGATCCTTCTCATAACATAGTCTACATCGCCTGAATCAATAATATCCTCTTCCATCTTTATACCTCGATGGATGAAGCTCCCGCTGAACTTTTCGCAGAAATCATCAACTGCACCTTGGTCGGCTACGTGATATGATATGAAGCACTTGTGACTCATTTAACTTCCTCCAGTTCGACTTTGACCCTGATGCTGTTCGCTGTGGATGTCATATGACAGATACTCAAATCACTTGACCACTCGACTGGTTTCCAGTACTAGGTTGATGGAAACCTGATAGAACTAGTGCGAGACTCTCAAAAGGGACACTCTCTCTTCACAGGCGGCATGTGCAAAACCCAGAGTGTACAACGTGCAAAGATTGCTGCGGCTGTGGGGGCGTCGAAAACAAAAGTCAGCGCCACCATTCGGCAGATGGGTGCAATTCATAGCTCCGCATGCTTCCCATCCACCCAAGAAGCTGCATGCGATGTCCTCCTCAGAGGGAGCCTCGGCAGCTGTCACGCCTCAGCAGGTCATACCAAGGACATTGCGTTTTGCACGCCACATAGTGTGTTCTCTCGAGATTGCCTCTTCCACTTGTTCAACGAGCTGAACGAAATCCCTTTCCTCAGTCGTAGTCTCTGCAATCGTTTCCAACTCCGTGAGTTCCTGACCGGCGAGTGAGTATGCATTAGAGAGTTCATCATATCTTTTCATTTGAGTCCATGCAGAAAGGAAGGCTGCAACGCCAAGAGCAAGAACTGCAACGGTCAAAAAACTCAAAGCTTATCGGTCAAAGTCGCCATTCTATATGGTATTCCGAGGAGTAGAATAAGAAAGAGACTGCTTGCTCTCATCTCGATGTTCTTCTGGATTGTCTAAACGATAATGAGGCGAAATACGGACACCCTCGAATGAAGAATATGCCTCTGAATCAGATACAGGTAGATTGACTGGAGAGATTCGCTCCAAGCATCTGCGGTGAGACTTTTCCAATGAAATGATGAACACCGCGGCCTGCTTCGAGATATGATTCAGGAGAGAGGGATAGCAGATAAGATAGCCTACAAACTCAGTTCCTTCAGCTCACGGTGCAGGCTCTCAATGCGCTCATCTCCATACCGCGTTGATACGACACTTTCTCCCTGCTCGACAATTGGGTCAGATAGCCAATGCGAATAGAATTCGCTGAAGCGGTCTTGGTCGTACAAGCCATGTTCAATGAAGAAGCGGCGCAACTCATGTAACACAATCGGCAGGTCGTTCACCGTGGCGACACATAGAATTTTACGCCTCAGAACCTCAAACTCATCGGAACGTCTCCTTTTTGCTTTACACCTCTCCGTGAACCAGTCAATCACACTCTTGACTATTGACTCTATCGGTAGCATGCTAATATCTTACTTGACGTCCTGCAAAAACGCAAGCACAACCGCTTTGCTTCAGGGCTATCCGACTGTGTTGTCAGCCGTGCAAAACCAATCGAGTATTCGCCTGTACTCCGACCACCTTGAGTTGGTTTCCACGTAGTGTCTCTCAATGAAAGCACTTGACAGCTCCTCCCTCGTTCTACTTGCCCAGATATTAAGTATTTCGTCACATATAAGTAATTCAAGTACTCTCGTTGCCTCAGAACGGTCTTCAGTGTCCTGTCTTCTCGCGCTACAATCACTCCGATTCTTCCAAGTGCTGAAGCATTAACTAGATCTCCAATACAGTGCTTTCTACTTCCTGTCCTTTCAACTTCCATACTCAGAAAACATCTTGCATTGTCATTGAAGCGAGATAATCTCTCAAACTCTGTCGTCTCTTCTTCTCCTTCCACATTCTGATTGTGCATTACAATTAGGCTCTGGACAAACTCTCGAGACTTGTCCAGCAATTGATCATACTCCTCTTGGCAGCTTTGTCCTATAGTATAGGGTCCCACCGCCAAGTCTATTTCTGGTGAGTATATTCGCCTACCATAGCCAATGAACGGACGCCACTTCGTTTCCACTTGAGCGAATATCCTTAGCACCTGAGACTTAGCATTCGAAAGAAACTGATCTTCTGTCATTGCACTAACCCCGCAAGCAGATACCTCGAAATGCCATTTAGTCACGCATTCCTCATAATGTGCTGTTTAGTTCCTCCAGCTTGTCCTTCACGGCTATCATTGACCTACAATCATCCTCATTGTATTCCAGTATACGATTCATAATTCTCTGATCCTGCGATTCTATGAATTCGTTGAACCACAATATGGACATTGCGCCAGAAGGAGATTCATCTCTCCACTTAAAGCCTAAGTAGACTGCAATCGCTTTAAGAGAGTAGCTGCTTAGTGGCCAATCAGTGTGTTTATCGATTATCTGATATAGATCTACTACACGAGGACTCTCGAAGAACTTGGCTATCAGATTTTCTGACACAACATCTGGATAGAGTTGCTGCAGCTTCTTGTATGTAGTCCTTTCGTGTGGAGCATAGTAATAAATAACAGAGCCAGAACTGTGTTTATCATGAAGGTAACTCCACGCATCTCTCCAAGCCTGCTTCTCAGCTTCTGGTGTCAGTGCTCTTGCTACGAATGGTCTGTATCCTTCTCCTCTCTGGGTGCGCTCCACGATTCCATGCAAGTACACAAAGTCCTGTGTGGGATCGTTTTCGATATCAAAATACAATTCCTCAGAAGCATTCGGAAGATCCAAAGTAGTGTAGAGCAAAGGGGGTGTCTTATTCACTAGTATGGCTGCTCGCCTAACAGCCGCAGTAATAGTCTTCTCTGCTATGCCCTTTAAGAGAGTCTTGTCTATCTTCTTCAGATCGAGAGTCTTCTCAATGTCTAGTTTTGTGAACTCCTGAAGTTTCTCGATGCCTATGTCTCTATTGAGAGTATCACGTTTCCTTCTACCCAGTTTAAATATCTGCGATAGGTCATCATTTTCCTTGCACCAGGAGTCACAGCTGTAGCACCAAGGGCAGAGCTTACAGACACTCGCTATGGCGGGTTTATTGGAAGTGACATTCTCCAGTATCGAGATGGTTTCCTTTTTTGAGTCTTCATAAAAATCCCACCAAGTGCTCTTCGAGCGCTTGCCCATGGGGGAAGAGAGATCATAGACAACTTCTGATCCCTGAACATCGATGATGATTCCCTTCCGTCGATCAGTGAACCCAAGGTGCGCTAACACCTCACAATATAAACACAGCTGGACAGCATAGTGCTTTTTGGGCTTACCTTCATCTTCTGTGAGAGAATCTCTGCCCTCAAATGCCGATCCAGACTTAACATCAATCGGCACATATCCCCCATCTTCTTCCTTTCTAAGAAGATCTGGGATGCCGAGAAGATTGTGATGCTGTAGGATACCTTGATAGATTAAGGGAACACCTTGTTCCATAGCCCTCAGTGTCTCGGTTGCACGTTCATCACGTGAACCCTTACTTAAATCAAGAAACTGCCCTAATTGCTGAACAACCTGAGCCTCATGCGCAATACCCCTCTCCCATAGGAGCTGAACAAATGGATTCGTCTCTTTGATTTTCTCTTCCTGAGGGCCATGAGCATCCCGCCATACTTTGTGCGGACACTGGAGATAGTCATATAGAATCGACGCCGTGACTTCTTGAGCCATTGATCACCTTCCAAATACTCAGACGCTTATATTCAGACTCCCAACAACCTGTGCAGAATCGGCTTGTCTTCACCTTCCGCATAGAATTCAACACGAATATTGCCATGTTCATCGAGCTTAGTCTCATCGTGTTTGCTTGCCAGCTTAATAATCGCGAAGTTTCTTCGATCAATAAAGTCCTTATTCCCATACTCAGCTATTTTGATCAGATCTCCAGTGATGTCTGAATTGCACAACTCAATCTCGCTGAAGCCACCAACAAACCAATCCATGATAGTCTTTTCAATTCCAGACGGCGGTTTAGAACCAATGCCTGATGAGACAATCTGGTAAATCCTCTTCCTTTTACCTGCATATTCCGAACGATTCCGCCACCTGATTCCGACGGAAGGCGCCACCTGATTC
>CAYUFO010000083.1:0-7575 GCA_964443985.1 uncultured archaeon
GTCGCCGCCCTCGGCATCGCATACGTCGCCCGAAAAGCGATATAAATCGGTCTCGCGATAATTTTCGTTTTTATTTTCTTCTCGCAAGTACTTACATGGTTCGGGGGATGAGAAACTTCCTGCGTGCATCCATTTTTCTCCTTGCATCCCTCCTTCTCTTCTACAGTGTCTCCGGCGTCGCCCAACTGCAGATTCCCATCCAGCGAGTCGCCATAACGACGACGATGCCCACCCCACGCTACATAACCTGCAGAGGGGGCTGCACGTGCATGACCGAGGCCTTGGCCGCCGACCGATACGGGAGCTACCAAAAGTGCGCCACCGCCCTGTGCGGCGAGGAGACGATGCTGGGCATAGCGGGGGGCACTATCCCAAGATACTGCATCAAGCAGGCTGAGGCGAGACCTACCACTACCACGACCATCCTGGAGCTTGCTCCCATCACCACGACAAGCATCGACCTCAAAATCGTCGTCCCCGCCCCCGCAACGACGTCAACGCTCGCCTCAGAAGACATTCTCACCATCGAAGCCGAAGACGAACTCGAGATAACCAAAGATAAGGCCATCCTCGGCCTCCTTGCCGCCGACTGCGAAGACGTCTGCCCCGACATCCCCGGAGCAGGAGATTGCACCAGCATGCAGTGCGAGGGCCCCACCTACGCCGATCCCTTCGTCAACGAAGGCGGCACCTTGACGTGCGGCTACGAAGACGAGGAAAACAGCCCCGCCATCCAGATGGGCGGCGATTGTATCCAGGTCGACATCAACACCGTCCTCTGCCACCCCGACCCCCGGAAAACAACCATCTACGACCTCTGTAACGGCTCCCAAGTCATCGATACATACTGCAGCGGCGGCGCCGCACAAACACAGACATTCGACTGCCAGTACGGCTGCAGCAGCGGCATGTGCGTGTGCCGCGACACCGATCAAGGCAAAAACAAATACTATGCCGGCTCCATCGTCGGCGACCCCTCCCTCGTCGACACCTGCGCCACCGACACCCTCCTCAAAGAATACTACACCGTCATCGAAGACGGCAAATGCAAGCCCATCTGGGAGCTCATCGACTGCGGGGCCACATGCGCCAACGGCCGCTGCCTTTTGCCCAGTTGCAAGGATGGCGTCCAGAACGGCGACGAAACCGGCGTCGACTGCGGCGGCTCCTGCATACCCTGCGACGTCTGCGCTGCCGTACTAAACGGCAACGCACCCGCGACATTCGACTGGCGAAACTGGCAGGGCAATAACTGGATATCCCCCATACGAAACCAGGCCGCCTGCGGCAGCTGTTGGTCGTTTTCCGCCGTCGGCACCGCCGAAGCCCGCTACAACATCGAGCAGAACAACGTCTTGACCGTCGACATGTCCGAGCAGTTCGCCGTCTCAAACGGGCTGCCCGGCGACTGCCACGGCGGCTTTCCCGCCACTGTCCTCGACTACATGAAGAACAACAAGCTCCCCGACGAGGCCTGCTTTCCCTATCAGTCGGGAAGCTGCCTTTCCACCGACCCCAAGACCAATAAATCCGGGTGGTGCGTTCCCGACTGCCAGCATGCAATGGGATGCAGCAAACCGGAATTCTCCTCCAAATGTACGTACGGCACATCGTGGAAGATCCAGAGCTACCTCCCCTACTTCCCGCTCACCATCGACTTGGTCAAGATGCTCGTCGCCTGCAAGGGGCCGGTATCTGTGGCCTCGGAGAACTGGGACCATGCCGTCGTCATCGTCGGCTGGGAGGCTGCAGGAGGCCCCTGCATGGCGAACTACGGCGTCAACGGCTGCTGGATTATAAAAAACAGCCATGGCGTCTACACCGGCTTCGGCAACTTCAAGAAAGGGTCAGTCTACCACGAGGACGGCTTCGCCTACGTGCCCTACAGCGGCCACGCCTTCAGCGACGTGATTAACCAGGTCATCGACATACAGGGGGTCTATCCCGTCAATAACTGACGATGAAACGAAATCCTTCCCTTGCGCGGTTTTTGATTGTCCTCCTCCTGCTCTCGTTGGCTTTCCCCGCTGAGGCGGCCTTGAATCCCTCAGCAGTCTACTGCCAGGCCCTCGGCTACGAATTCTCGATTCAGGAAACGTCCAAGGGACAACGCGGTCTGTGCACGCTCCCCGACGAAACGGTCGTTGATGCCTGGGACTTTCTCGCAGGGCGCACGGCGCTCGAGCACAGCTACTGCGTCCAGCAAGGCTACGGTTACAAGCGCGTCATGGAATCCGACCTCTGCCGAGACTGCCTTGTCTGCATCCTCCCCGACGGGTCGGAAGGCGAGGTCACCCGGCTCATGGGCCTCGACTTCGACGAGACGACCTGCGGCGACGGAACCTGTGGCATCAAGGAAAACTATGACTCCTGTCCCGCAGATTGCCCCTCAGGCCACGTCGACATGCTCTGCGACGGCGTCGCCGACGGCACCTGCGACCCGGACTGCACCACCGTCAATGGGACGGGATTCGCCGCTGAAAAAGACCCTGATTGCACGAAGCAGCCGGCCGACGAGCAATCCACCGAATCAAACCTTTCAATAATCATCCTTCTTCTGGGCGTCATCATAGTCCTGCTGATACTCATCCTCATAAGAAAGTAGTTATGCTCTCACCAGGCCGCTCCTCCTACTCTTCGCCGATGTCTTGCGCCCAGAGGTCGGGGTTGGCGGCTATGAAGTCGGCCATGAGTTTCTTGCATTCTTCGTCATCGACGACTTCAACTTCGATGCCGCGGTCTCTGAGGTAGTCTTCATTGCCCTTGAAGGTCTCGTTTTCTCCGACGACGACACGGGGGATTTTGTAGAGCAATATGGCGCCGCTGCACATGTCGCAGGGCGACAGCGTCGTGTAGAGCGTGCATTCGCGGTAGACGTCGGCCGTCCTTCTGCCGGCGTTCTCGAGGCAGTCCATTTCGGCGTGCAACACGACCGACTCTTTCTGGACGCGTCGGTTGTGGCCGCAGCCGATGATCTCCTCGCCCCGGTAGACGAGGACGGAGCCAATGGGGATGCCTCCCTCGGCAAGACCCGACCTCGCCTCGTCGAGCGCCGCCTGCAAAAAGTCGTCCATCCTATCCGAGCTTTTTGAGGACGTCTTCGACTTGTTTTTCGGCGGTGCCTGTGTAGGTGTGGGGGTCGAGGAGTTCATCTATCTCCTGTTCGGTGAGGTGCTTTCTGACGGTCTTGTCGGCGAGCAGGAAGTCGCGCAATGGCTTGTCCTTGTGGAAGCTTTGCATGGCGAGCTCGCGGACGCGCTCGTGGGCCTTCTGGCGGCCGTATCCTTTGGCGGTGAGGGCGACCATGACGCGTTCGGCCATGATGCGTCCCTGGCTCATGGCGAGGTTGCGCTCGATGGCCTTCTTGTCGAAGACGAGGTTTCCGAGGAGGTCGATGGCGAGCGTCAAAAGATAATCGGTGAGGATGCAGCTTTCGGGGACGATGACGCGCTCGCAGCTGCTGTTGGACAGGTCTCGCTCGTGCCAGAGGGGGACGTTCTCGAGGGCGACGGCGGCGTTGGCCTTCACCACCCGAGACAGCCCTGAGATGCGTTCGGCGTAGATGGGATTCCTCTTGTGGGGCATCGTGGAGCTGCCCACCTGCTTTTTCCGGAATCCTTCGGCGACCTCCCCTAATTCGGTGCGCTGGAGGTTTCGTATCTCGACGGCGAACTTGTCGAGGCTTGCGGCGATGAGGGCGAGCTCTCCGAGGAATTCGGCAAGGCGGTCGCGCTGGACGACCTGGTTGCTGACAAGCACGGGCTTTAAGCCGAGGATGCGCATCGTCTCCCGCTGGACCCTCTGGGCGTTTGGGCCCAAGGCCGACTGGGTGCCGACGGCGCCCGTCACCTGGCCGACGAGGATGCGCGGCTTGATCTCTGCGACGCGCGTGATGTGGCGGTCGACTTCTGCCGCCCAGATGGCGAACTTGAGCCCATAGGTCGTGGGGACGGCGTGCTGGCCGTGGGTGCGGCCGATGCAGACTGTCTTCTTGTGCCTTTTCGCCTGACGGAGGAGCACGCGCTTGAGCTTTCTCAGCCGGGGCTCAAGGAACCTGATGTAGTCGCGTAGCTGGAGGGCGAGCGCCGTGTCGAGGACGTCGTTTGATGTGGCGCCGACGTGGATGTAGCCCCCCGCGTCACCGCATTTCTCGGCCAAGCCCTTGACGACGGCCATGACGTCATGGTGGATGACGTCTTCGATGGCCTTGATGCGCCGCAGCTTGACGGTCTTCGTGTCGGCGTTCTTCGCGATGACCCTGGCATGCTTTTGGGGGATGTCGCCGATTTTCGCCTGGGCCTGGGCGAGGGCGGCCTCGACGGCGAGCATGTAGCCGAGCTTCGCTTCCTCCTCGAAGAGGGCGCAGACCTCGGCTCTCCCGTAGCGGTAGTCGATGGGGTGGACAGCCATTCTTTCGTCACTTCTGCTTCTTTTTTTTCGTCATGGCGTAGGGGACGTCGACGTAGTAGACGCCCTCTCGGGCCTTGATGACGATGGGCTTGCCGCTCATGAGGCTCGCGAGATCGAGCTCGAAGACGCCTTCGGCGACGCGGCGGAGGTTCTCGACGTCGAGGTGGATGGTCTTCTTCTCGCGGGTGAGCTTGTCGCCGAACTCGCTTTCAATCCATTCGGCGTCCTCCTTTTTGAGCGAGCTCTCCTCGAGCTCCTCGCGAAGCTCTTCCTTATCTGCCCCGGGTCGCTCGCGCAGATACATGAAGACGCGGGCCCCGCACGCGCAGCCCTCCATGAGCTCGGGACTGCCGTCCTCGTAGATGGTCGCGCAGCGAACGCACTTGTGGGGCATGGCCTATTTTTTGGCCTCAGCGAATAGCGAGATCTGCTGAGGCTCCTTTTTTATCTTCTTGACGAGGCGGCTGGGGCCGACGACGGTGAGGCCGCCGGTCTTGCCGCCCAAAAACTTGATGATCTTTTCACGCACGCCCTTTTCGGGGGCGTCGCGCAGCGTCGACACCTCGATGCCGGGGAATTTCTTGTCGACCTGCTCCATGGTCTCCTCGATGAGCAGGGCCTCCTCCTGGGGGGTGAGGCTCTCCTCGATGACGAGGATCTTGTTGGCCTTGATGCGCTCGAGGATGTAGGCTATCTTGCCGTCCTCGGCGTTCTTTATGACCTCCGAGCTTATGAACTCGAGCTCTATCTCTGCCATCGTCTCTTTCGTCTTTCTCTTAGGCATGTGAAATCTTTGCAATGGTCTTGTAGAGGTTTTCGATGTGCTTGCCGGTCTTGCTGGACACCTCGACGACGGTGTGCTGGGGGAACGCGTCGCGGATGGCGTCCGGGCTTGCTTCCTTCAAGTCTATTTTGTTGGCGACGATTATAACTGGGATGTCTCGGGCCTCGAGGTTGCCGATGATGGTGATGTTGACTTGGGTGTAGGGGTCTTTTGCCGCGTCCATGACGACGAGGGCGACGTCGACGTTCTCAAGCCACTTGATGGCCTCGATGACGCCCTTGGTCGCCTCCTTGGCGCGCCGCTGGGCCTCCTCGACCTCCATGCCGTGCTCGAGAAACTCTTCGAAGTCGATTTTGGTGGCGATGCCCGGCATGTCAAGAAGATTCATCTCAAGCTTCTGTTTGCCCGAGCGCACGACGACGTGCTCTTTTTTCTGGACCTCGCGGGTCTCGTGGGGAACCTCCGAGACGTTGCCGACGGGCTCCCCCGTCCAGTCCATGGAGATCTTGTTGGCGAGCGTCGTCTTGCCGGCGTTGGGGGGGCCATAGAATCCGAGGCGAACCAGTCTCTTCTTTCCGAACATGCCCCGAAACCAGGACATCAGCTTTTTGAACGGCACCCTGAACACACCCGAAAACGGATGGTAGAGATTAGTCGAGAGCCTATAAAAAAGGTCCTTCGCTCCCGTGGTTCATCGGGTATTCGCTCATTCTCTCCGAAACCCAGTCCACATTCGTCCATCCATCTCCCCTCAAAACGCAAATGATTATCGGAACGTGCATTTTTCTTTTCAGAGACCCCAATATCACCCACACATGGCAGCCCACAAACACCGGCAAACGTCCGGCACCCCGGCCTCAGACGAAAAAGACCGCTTCTTCGAGGCCGTCGACCTCAAGCTGCCCCCCAAGACCTACGACTGGATGTGCCGAGAATTCGACCACCACAAGAGCAAACGCCGAAGGCTCCACGACCTCCTCGGCCTCAGACACTACCTGCACGACCGAGGCATCCCCCTGCACCGCCACATGAACGAGGAGCTCAAACCGCTTCTGCCCGTCTGGGACTACCTCACCTACCGAAAAACCTACTACCACACCACCGACCCCGACAAGATACTTGAGGGCGTCCGCAAGATGCGCCGCTACGCTCCCCGCTTCGAAGAATGGGAAGAGCAGGCCCGAACCGAGCTCAAGGGCGTCATATCAGACGAAAAGCTCCACGAAGCCGGCGTCACCCTCCTTGCCAGCGCCAAGGCAGTCGACGCGCTTGCCGCCGCCAAAAAGGAGACCGGCGCCATCCGCATGGGCAACGTCCTCGACCTCATGGAAGTCCCAAAAAGCAGGCAATACGACGTCCCCCTCGCCACCGCCCTCAAAAACATGGCAGCCAACTGGGTCAACCGCTACAAGAACTGGCGCAGCCCCCGGGAATAGCCGCGACAGTCAAGCCCGTAATTTTTATAGGAGCGCTTCCAATGCACCTATCCACACTCTATCGCTCCCGCAATCCCTTCCCGACAGGGGAGGCGGAGATGTGAGCCCGCTGGCGGCTTGAATCCAACAACTGGGAGCCGGTGATTATCATGGGATACCTGAAATACGTCCGCGAAGCCCATAAGAGCATTCGCAAAAAAACCAAGAAACGAGACCACGCCGACATGAAAACGCTCATGTCGGAGCGAAAGATCAAATGGCGCCGCGGCCCCTCAGTCGTCCGCGTCGAACGCCCCACCCGCATCGACGCCGCCCGACGCTACGGCTACAAAGCCAAACAAGGATTCATCGTCGCCCGAAGCCGCGTCCGCCGCGGCGGCATGCGCAAAAGCCGCCCCAGCCGCGGGCGCAAACCCAAACGCATGGGCGTCAACAAAATCACTGCCAACAAATCCATCCAGCGCATCGCCGAAGAGCGCACCCAAAAGCGCTATCCCAACCTCGAAGTCCTCGGCAGCTACTGGGTATGGCAGGACGGCCAGTATCAATGGCACGAAGTCGTCCTCGCCGACCCCGCCCACCCAGCCATCAAGTCAGACCGCGACGTCGGATGGCTCGCCGCCGGCACCCACAAGAAACGCGCACTTCGCGGCCTCACCCCCGCCGGCACCAAAGGCCGCGGCCAGACCCGGCGAGGCAAGGGCGCCGAAAAAGTCCGCCCCAGCCTCCGCGCCAAAGGACGACGCGCAAAATAAAAAGGACAGAGTTCCAATAACTGTCTCAGACGCACTCGCCTCTGAAAGGCGATGCCCTAAGAACCTTCGGTTCTTGGGCGCAGCGACTAATGGTCGCTTGCGTGCGCCATTTGATCAACCTTTGTTAAAGGTTGTGCCTTGGTAGCTTAGTTGGTACACGAGATTCGCCGGATTCCGGGAACGGGGCGAA
>CAYUFO010000084.1:0-4608 GCA_964443985.1 uncultured archaeon
GAAGGTAGAGTGCGTCGACGATGGCCTTTTCGGGTTCCGCCATGTGGATGTGGCCCGTCAGGGAACGGATTCGTTGGCTTCCCCAGTGCCTTTTCGGGCCGAGTTTGATGAATGAAATCAGATGACCGCGAAAGGAAAGGGATTTTCGATTTCTCGTGACTGCCACCTGTATGGTCTGCGAAATCTGGGTGGTGAGCTTGTGGAAGGCGAGGGCGGACAGGAAGCTGATGTAGGCTGGCTGGACTATCTGTGACGCCACGGCGTGGATGTCGGTGTCGGGGAGGGCGTATTTGCCCCGTTCGATGCGGACCAAGGCCTCCTGATTGGCCAAGCGGTGGAGAAAGACCCGTGTGTAGGCAGGAGGCTTACGGATGATTTTTTGCGCGTCTTTGGGTGTGAAGACGGCAAGTCCCGTTTCCCTGATTTCTTGTATGAACTGTTTTTCTTTCACTGGTTACGTATCTAGTGTGCCCGTTAATAAACTATCTGGTTTGATAACATACTCAAAAATGATAATCATGACTAATATTTCATTTCTGGAGCATATCTTTCCGCTACGCCCCCTTCCTCGCCCTTGTCTTCTTTGCCGACGTCTTGGAAAGAGACGATTCCTTCTTTTCAGAGGCGGGAACCGTGGCGGGAACCGGTTCGGCACCCGTCATCTTCTGACGCTTGAGGCCGATGCCGGCACCAGCCGCCGTCAGGGCGAAGATGACCAGCAGGCTGTTGACGAGGGTTATCTTCACCGAAAACAGGATGTTGAGCGCGTAGACGGTGAGCACCACTAATGAAATGGACAACCCCACGGCGATGGCGATGCGCTCCAAAAGGTCTATCTCCTCGTCGTCGGGAAAAAACGCGAACGTCCACGCATAGCCCGGGACAAACATGACCAGCAGAAAGCCGAGGACCGCGCGGACGACTTCTAGGACTTCAAGGGCCATCTCCTGCTAACCATTAAGGCGAAAACCACTATTATATTCGAGGACATAAAAAACCCGACAAAATCGTGGGTTTTATGTCCTCGAATATATTGGATGACGCACAAGGGCAATAGGAAATGTTACGTCATCCACTATAAAACCGAGAGGGTCTCCGTGGAGAAGACGTGGGACTGGACGTCGGGGCGCTTGAAGTAGTCGAGGGGGACGTCGACATAGGAGATGCCAAGCGAGGCCTGGTTGGTGACGCTGTTGGTGTAGACGTCGGCGTCGATGCCAATGAGCCGCGGATAGAGGGGGTAGAAGAGTCCCACAGCCGTGAGGTCGAGGACGAGGTGGCTTGCCAGAAAAAAGAGGGCGAGTAAGCCGACCGTGTGGTTTTTCTGAGAGGCAGCGTAGACGATCCCTGCAACCACGACGACGAAGAACACGTTGTGGAAGAGGTAGCGGTGAGCCGAAAAAAACCAGTCGAGGTCGGCCACCAGCGTCAAAGGTGACAGCATGACCACCATCCGTCGGTCCAGGTCGGGACGCAAGGCCAGCACCGCCAACACCGGGACAAGCACGTGGAAGAACGGATCCATCTTTTATGCTATGGCTCATGCCTTCTTTGCGATGATCTCATAGAACTGCTGGGCTCTCTTGAGGGCGTTTTCTGCCTCGGTTTTTGAGATGGTTCCCGAGGTATCGTAGACGGCGATGTGGCGTTTTCGCCGCATGCGGTCAAAGGCGAGGAGGAGGTCCTGCGCCTCTTTCTCTAAGACTTCTTCTGCGAATCGGACAACGGAGACGTGCTGCTTGTTGCCGGTGGGGCGATAGCCCCGCGAGTACATGAGCGCCCGTCCTGTTTGCAGCATGGCGTTGTAGGCGATGTTGTAGGTCCAATCGGCGTTCTCTTTTTTCATTTTTTGTGCAGCAGCAAGGTCTCGTTTGGCGAGTTGCAGCGCACTCTTTACATCGCCTTTCCTCCCCTTGCCAAGGGGTGCGATGAGGCCCTCTCGCTCAAGATGCCGTACACTCATCGGGGTCGCCTATGATGGGTATTTTTTCTCCCGACATGACGGTGCGTATGAAGGGGTCTTTGTCCTTGATGCGTTCTTTGAATTCTTCTTCGTCCATGAGGACGTAATTTATGTTTCGGGAGAGGAAGGATTCTGTTTTTTTAAGGAGGGGGATGAGGGCGTCTTCGTCAAGATCGCCAATCAAAAGGAGGTCTATGTCGCTGCCGGATCCCTCGGCGCCCTTGGCAAATGATCCGTAGATACAGGCCATCGTGAGGTTTCCTATCTCGTCCATTCGCTCCCGTATCACTTTGGCTGCTCCCTGCGTTTTGAGAAGCATCTGTCGCAGTTCCTTATAGATTGGGTGGCGGGTGTTTGCTTGGTAGTATTTCTGCTGTCCCCTCATCGATGCATGTATCAGGTCGATGCCTTCCAGGTTGGCGAGTTCTCGGCGAACGGCGTTGGGGTTGCGGTGTGTTTTTCTGGCGATTTCTCTCACGTAATAACGGTGGTGGTGGTTCAATAATAGGAGTGTCAGTATCTTGACTCTGGTCTGTGAGGATATCAGGGCTTCGAGCATAGTGTATACATTACGGGTACAGTCGTATAAAAAATGTATACATTTTCCTTGCGCAATAGCCGAAAACCATGTGGTTAGATACAATACCCAACATTGATGATGGTGGGGTGAAAACTCATATTGTTGCCTGACACGTTTGTTCTTTACCTGATGTTCTCCTGGCGATATTGGGCACTATCCTCCTTTCTTTTATGGAAAGTATACATTTTTATGCCCTTACTGTAAAATAAAAGAACATGTATGAGCTCAAAATCACCAACCATTTCTCCAAGGCCCCGACCTTCTCCCTGGCCGACGTCTCCCAGATCATCCCCAACAGAGATTATGCGAAAAAAGTCCTATCCAAAATGGTACGAAGAAACATGGTATGGCGGGTCAGAAGGGACGCATACACATTTTTTGACGACCCCTTCCTCATCGCCCCGTTTCTGGTGAAACCAAGCTACATATCAAGCGTATCCGCGCTCTCATACCATCACAGGATTACCCAGGTCCCAGGCGAGGTATATTGCGTCACCACCAAGCCCACCAAAAGATTCTTCTTCAAGGAGTGGATACATTTCCACCATACCAAATTCTTCTTCGGCTTCGCATCCGACACCTACGATGGCTTCGAGATACCGATTGCGACACCAGAGAAGGCCATCATCGATTCCATCGGCAACGTCCCGCTCTCGGTCGTCGAAGAAGCCTTTGATGACGTGGATGAAAAACGCATGATAGCCTACCTGGAACGCATCAACAAAAGCAGCCTGGCAAAACGGATAGGCTACATGCTCGAAAAACACGGATGTGACGTGCATCCACTCCTCAAAGATCGCCTCAACAGAAAATACATACCGCTTGACCCGCTGTCCAGCTCAAAAACAAAAAAGAACCGAACGTGGAGGCTCCGGGTATGATTTCAAGGGACATGCTCTTGGAGGTTGCACGCAGAAAGGGATTGACCAACAGAAATTTCATAGAAAAGGACTACCTGCAAGACCTGTTCCTCTACCACCTCTTTCGAAAAACCAACCTACTGATCTTTAAGGGCGGAACCTGCCTTTACAAGCTCTATGGCTTGCCCAGGTTTTCCGAGGACCTGGATTTTTCCGTTCTTGGCGGCTCCCTGGACACCAATGACCTGATAGCCGCAACCGCCGGTCGCCTTGGCGCAGACGTACTCAACGTCAAATCAACGAAACACTCCCAACTCATAAAAATCGGATTTGAAGGTCCATTTACCGCAAAAAACACCTTGAGGGTAGACATAAACCTTCAAAACAGTGTTTTCGAATTCGACGTCAAACAGTATCTTTCCTCATACGTCGACGTGCATCCCTTTTCACTGAGGGTTCTCAGCCCAAAAGAAATAATCGCCGAAAAGGTCCACTCGCTGCTTGCACGAAACAAGGCGAGAGACCTCTACGACCTGTTTTTTTTATTGCGATTCGTGACACCAGATCCAAAAGTCATCGAAGAAAAACTCGCCATCTTCGACATGCACTACACTGCGGAAGCATTCCAAGAAAAAATAGCAGAACTCAAAGGCCAATGGACTGCCGAACTACGGCCCTTCGTCTTCACCGAACTGACCGAATACGAGGTGGCCAAAAACTACGTCCTCGAAAAGATGCCCGGCAACCAAAAAAACAATCACCCCTCCACCACCACCACCCGATAGATGTAGTTCCCCGCATCCCGGTGCGCCTCGGCGAGGAAGGGGCACGAAAGCGGGGCCTGATGGAAGACGTAGTCCGGATGATACTTGCCGATGATGTCTCGTTTCTTTTCGCAATCACCCGTAAAAAAGGAGATCGCGTCGGCGTTTCGCTGGTTTGAAGCGCCAAGACGCGTCCTTGTGAGGGCGATGACGCGCCGCCCCGAAAGCGGCGTTATGGCCTTCGAGAGGTGGGGGAGGGCGAGCACCGTGGCGTTCTCGGGCGTGTTGTCGCCAATCCATTCAATGGCCGAAACGTCCTTTTCCTCGATGATGCGGTACAGCTTGTCCTGGTAGGCGTAGGCGGCCTGCACCTGGCCGAAGAGGAACACGACGACGAGGACGGCAGCCAACCCCTTGGCGAGGAAGCGGTCGAGCGGGTCG
>CAYUFO010000084.1:4708-7450 GCA_964443985.1 uncultured archaeon
GTCCGGCTCCTCGGTAAAGTAGGGGGCGAGGACGAGCAGGAGGCCGAGGGCAAGGACGGGAAGCGGGAGAAGCCTCCACTTGTTGGCCCACAGCTTCCCTGGATGCACCAGGAGGTAGGCGGCGAATACGGGGGCGTAGATGGTGGCGCTCTGGGCGTGGACGAGCGTCGTCATCGCGAATACGGGCGCGAAGACGAGAAGCCACCGCCATCCTCCCGAAAGCAGCCGCAGGAAGAGGTGGAGGATGAGGGGTATCTGGGCGAGCCCGAAGGCCATGGGAACAAAGAACCAGAGGCCCAAAAGCGTCACGTTGCTTTTCAGGGAAAGCACGAGGATGCCTGCGAGCAGGCCGGCAGACACCTTTTTGGTTAGGTAGTAGGCAAAGACACAGGCGTTCAACGCCAAGATGAACGCAATCAATGAGGGGAACACCAAGACCAAATGCAACGGCTCGACGCCAGTCACCTGCGCCAACACGACAAACAACAAATAATAATGCAGCTCCCAATTCGCATCCCGAAAACGCTCCCCAAGATAGGGATTATAGCCGACGACCGTCTCCTTTTCCAAGATTTCAATGCTGTATGTGACATGATCCCACTCATCGCTGTGAAACGGAAGCGCATAATCGTGATGGATGCCGTATGTCGTGGTGCCAGCCGTTAGTGCCAACACGACGACCACGAACAGAAGACATCGGCGTCTCCCAAAAAAAGCGTCGATACTACCGTGGTCCCTCATCGTTGCGATTCTTATGCGTGTCTTTCAAGAAATACCTGCAGGAGGGCATCATGACGTCCATCTCTATTGTGCTTCCAGCCTTAAATGAGGAAGGCGTCGTCGCCTCCACGGTGGCCTCGATTCCCCGAGACCGGCTGCGGAGGGCGGGCTTCGACGTCGAGGTCATCGTCGTCGACAACGGCTCATCCGACGACACGGCAGTGCAGGCCGAAAAAGCCGGCGCCACCGTCCTCACCGAGAAAAAACAGGGATACGGCCACGCCTACGTCCGCGGCCTTCGAGAGGCGAAAGGCGACTTCATCGTCATGGCCGACAGCGACGGCACCTATCCCCTTGAGCGCATACCCGACTTCATCGCATCGCTTTCTGCGGGAACGGCTGATTTCGTCATCGGCTCCCGTCTTCGCGGCACCATCCACGACAACGCGATGCCGTGGCTGCACCAAAAGGTAGGCAACCCCCTTCTGACGGGCATATTGAACCTCTTCTTCGGCGTCGGCATCAGCGACGCCCACTGCGGCATGCGGGCCTTCAACCGCCGGGCTCTTTCGGCGATGAAGCTTCGGACGACGGGCATGGAGTTCGCCTCCGAGATGGTCATCGACGTGGCCCGGGCGGATTTGCGCATACATGAGATATCCATCGACTACTATCCGCGCAAGGGGGGGGCGGAGACGAAACTGAATTCATTCACGGACGGCTGGCGGCACCTGCGCTTCATGATGCTCTACAATCCCACCGTTCTCTTCATTTTGCCGGGGGCATTCCTCTTCCTCATCGGCCTCCTACTCGTCCTTCTGCTGGTGGGCGGGCCAATCCCATTCATCGGCAACGTGGGGCTCGACATCCACCCGATGATTCTCGGCAACCTCCTCGTCATCCTCGGCTTTCAGATACTCGTCTTCGGACTCTTTGCCCACATCTATGCCGTCGTCCACGGCATCACCGAACGCGACCGGTTCGCCGACTTCTTCTTGAAATACAACAACCTCGAAGCCGAGCTCATCGTCGGTTTCCTCCTGTTTTTGGGCGGCTTGCTCATCGACGTTCGCATCGGCTACCTCTGGCTTGCCTCGGGATTCGGCGAACTATCTGAGCTCAGAAACGCCATCCTCGCCTCCACCATCATGTTCATCGGCATCCAGCTCGTCTTCTCGGCCCTCTTCCTCAGCGTCCTTCTCTTGGACGAGCACAAAAACGGACGATCCACAAATCCGGCTTCAAGGTCCGGATTTGGGATCCCGGAGCGTCGAGAAGAGTATGCGCCTCCTTCTCAAGACAACGGTAAAGGTACTCGGCGCTCCGTAGGATGAAGATAGCCTATGTCTCAGACGTCGTCTACCCCTACGTGAAAGGGGGATGTGAGCGGCGCATATGGGAATTGTCCAAACGCCTTGTGAAACGAGGGCACTCGGTTACTATTTATTGCATGCAGTACTGGGATGGACCTGCCATCATCGAAAAAGAAGGCGTCACATTATATGGGGTGTGTAAGACAAAACCCCTCTACAAAGAATCCGGAAGACGATCGATAACGCAGGCAATTGTCTATGCCATTCGTGTCCTTCCCGTCCTCCTTAAAGGAAAGTATGACCTCATCGAAGCAAATCAGTTCCCCTATTTCCCGATCATCTCAGCGAAGATTGCGGCAGCAATCAAACACAAGCCCCTCATCGCAAGCTGGCACGAAGTCTGGGGCGACTACTGGCATACCTACCTCGGCCGATGGGGATTCCTCGGCGCATGGATAGAAAAAGTGACCTGCCGTCTGCCCACAACGATTATCTCCGTATCCCGTCTCACAAAGCGTCGACTCCTCGAGCTCGGAGTTCCCAAGGAAAGAATAATCGTCATCCCAAATGGCGTCTCCCTCAAAGAAATCGAGTCCATCAAACCCGGTGCAAGGGGATTCGACATCCTCTACGCCGGCCGACTCATCAGGGAAAAAAACATCGACATCCTCGTCGAGGCCGTGGACGTCCTCAAAAAGGACAATTCAGG
>CAYUFO010000085.1:0-7445 GCA_964443985.1 uncultured archaeon
CTTGTATCGTTCGAGGCCTTCAGCTTGCCGTTTTTGGGCGGCGATTTCTGCGTCGGCTGTGCGTCGGGTGGCCGCTACCCCCCCCAGTTTTCTGAGGTTTTTCTCGCGGTTTCGGGCGGCGTTGACGACGTCTTGTTCGCTCATGCCGTAGCCGAAGCCGCCGGGCGCGCCCTTCTCGTCTGCAGAGCCCTTACCCCTCCCTTTTCCTACCCCCTCTTGCGACCCCGCCTTCGTGTATCGGGTGATATGGGACTTTTCGAGGGGCGAGGACGTCATCTCAGGGGGCTTCTGGAAGGGGCGGATATCTGGTGTGTAATCCCTTGCCCGAACTCCCATATCCTGCACGGATGGCGGCTTCCCTTTGCCCGCTCCTTTCGGCAAGGCGTTTCCGATGGCTGCTCCGTGTCCGCCGAATCCTCCCATGGGGCCGCCTATCCACGGCGCTTGATTCGCTCTCGCCAAGGGGATCGCGTCCGGCCCCCGTCCCGGTTCATTGAGGAATCGGATGGCGCGTCCCCGTTTGCCGCGCATGGCTGGGGTTTTTGCATGGAGGGCCTTGAAGGCGTCGGCGTGGACGGGCTTTTGTCCTATCCATGTGCCCGTGCCCTTTCCCCGAAAGAGCGTGGAGCGGGATTCAGTGGGGTGCCTGCCGCTCCCCACGGGGGTCGTCGAAGCCTTCCCGCTCTGGGATTCCTTTTTGTCGCTGCGCGACTCGGAGGTCGACTCGACGTCCTTGGATTCGTCTTGCCCTCCGAAGGCCGCGGGAATCGAGCGGCCGTAGTGCCTGCTTCGGAGTTCCACGCCAGTCCCCCGGTCGACGACGCCGAAGCGGCGGCTCGTGTCGCTGAGATACTGGCTGCTCCTAAACTGGCGGGCGGTCTGCATCTGGGCCTCGGACTTGCCCATGTCGCGCGCCACGCCGTAGGCGACGCCCTCCCAGAAGGGCATGCGGTCGGCGGCATGTGGCGCCCCTCCGGCATCGGAACCGCCCACTCTCGAGTTGGGGCCCATGCTGTGTCCCATGATGGATTGGCCCGCGGCCCCCGCGATGGCTTCGCCCACGGGATAGCCCCTGAGCATGAAGCCGACGAAACGGGTCCCTTTGGGATTGCCGCCCATGGTCGAATAGGAGTGGACGACGGCGCCGAACCACGATGAGAGCTTCATCATGAAGAGCGGGGAGAGGACGACGCCGAGCATGCCGCCCGCGACGAGGAGGACGCCGATGAGCGAGGGGTCGGCGACGGCGGCGACCACCACGACCATGAGGAGGGCTTGGACGACCTGTATGAAGACGACGAGGATCGTCATCTTGAGAAGGTTGCTGCCGATACCGCGCGTGTAGCTATTATAATAGAGGAACATGGTCACGGGAAACAGTGCCGCAAACATCATGATGAGCAGGTATCGAAAGAAGACGACGACGAGAGCCATCATAGAAAACACTGCCGTGGTAAGATACACGAAGAGCATGCTCCACGTCAACCCGAACTCTCCGAAGACGGTCGTGTGGTAGGGGCCGGCGACAGTGTCGAACATCGCACCAACCATCCATGCCGAGACGTCAAGGAGGAATTGGAGCATGATGGGGGAAAGCGACACAAGCATCATGCCGGTCAAGAGCTCGAAGAGGAGCTCCTTCGCCTTGACCCGTCCCCTCGGGGTTCCGACCGAGAGGATGAGGTACATGCCGAGCGTGAGGATGGCGATGATATAAAAGGGCATGAGGGCCTGCATGAAGTTGAGCTGGGTGTCGAGGATGAGCTGGTTCCTCGGCAATTCGATGGTGCCGAGGAATTCGGCATCCACGGTGCATGTCGCGCCGTTTTCGGGATACACGCAAGGGTTCAGTTTGATGAGCGCGATCATGATGCTGAAATAGGATAGCAGCCGCTCCAAGACCCATTGCATGATGCCGTCGAAGAAACCAGAGGCCATGTCCTGCGCCTCCTCGTCGAGCCCCTCCTGGCCATACGCCGTCAAGGGGCTCACGCTGAGCGTGACGAGAAGCAATCCAATGAGGACCGCCGCATGACGGCGGATCCGAGAAGGCCGCTGCGACTCCATCGTGCCGAATGGGGATACCGTGGTTAACTATGGGAAAAAGGCAGATAAAAGGGCGAAGCCCTACTCGACGGTCACGCTTTTCGCGAGGTTCCGGGGCTTGTCGACGTCGTGGCCCCGAAGGACGGCGATGTGATAGGCGAAAAGGTGCAAGGGCACGATGTTCACGACGGGGGAGAGGAGGGGGTGCGTTTCTGGGACGTCGATGCGCTGCCCTGGGCCGAGGGTGATGGCGTCGGCGCTCCGGGCCTGGACCTCCTTGACGTTCGCAGACATCTTGGCCTGCAATCCGTCGGTGGGCATGATGCATATGACGGGCAGGCCCGCTTCGAGGAGGGCGAGGGGGCCGTGTTTGAGCTCGCCTGCGGGATAGGCTTCGGCGTGCAGGTAGCTTATCTCCTTTATCTTGAGGGCGCCTTCGAGGGCGGTGGGGTAGTTGACGCCGCGCCCGATGTAGAAGAAGGTCTGGCTTTTCGCGTGGTGCTCGGCGAGCCGGCGTATGGCGCCGTCTTCGAGGATGGATTGGATCTTTTCGGGCAGGACCTCGATTTGAGCGTGGAGGCTGTCGCGCTCCGATGCGGGGCACGTGCCCCGCTGGGCGGCTAATTCGAGGCCCAGGAGGATGGTTGACACCACCTGGCCGACGTAGGCCTTCGTCGAGGCGACGGCTATCTCGGGGCCGGCGTTGATGCCTATGCAGGCATCGGCGTCGCGGGAGAGCGAGGACCCCTGGGCGTTGACGATGGCGATGGCGGTCGCTCCTCGTTTTTTCGCCTCCTTGACGGCGGCGAGGGTGTCGGCGGTTTCGCCGGACTGGGAGATGGCGACGACGAGGCAGTCATCGTCGATGGTGTTGCTCGTCGAGTAGCGGAATTCGGATGCGGCGACGGCTTCGGAGGCGATGCCGTAGTGCTCGAGGACGTATTTGCCGACGAGGCCGACGTAGGAGGCCGTGCCGCAGGCGACGAAGTATATGCGGGGGAGGTGGTGGTGCGTTTTTGCGACATCGGCGATGGTGCTTTTTTCGCGCAACGCGTTCCTGACGGCGTCGGGTTCCTCGTGGATCTCCTTGAGCATGAAGTGGTGGAAGCCGCCTTTCTCTGCGGCGGACACGTCCCACGCCGACTCCTCGACGGCCTTGTCGACGCGGGAGCCGGTGAGGAGGTTCATGATCTCGAATGACTCTTTGCGGATGACGCCGTAGTCGTAGTCCTCGAGGATGGCGACCCGCTTCGTGTAGGGGAGGATGGCGGGGAGGTCGCTGGCGATGAAGTGTTCTCGTTCGCCGACGCCGATGATGAGGGGGCTTTCCTTTCGCGCGACCAGGATGACGCCGGGTTCGACGGCGCAGATGGCGGTGACGGCGAAGCTCCCCTCAAGGCGCAGGAGCGTCTGGCGGAACGCTTCCAGGAACGTGTTGTCCCGGTGGTATTCCTCGAGCAGGTGGGCGATGACTTCGGTGTCGGTCTCCGAGGCGAACCGGTGGCCGCGTTCCTCGAGCTCCACCTTGAGGCTCTGGTAGTTCTCGATGATGCCGTTGTGGGCGACGGCGATGGTGCCCGTGCAGTCGGCGTGGGGGTGGGCGTTGAGATTACTGGGGATGCCGTGGGTCGCCCAGCGGGTGTGGCCGACGCCGATGTGCGATGACTTGGTCTCGGGTTTGACGGCGGCCCGGACGTCGGCGACACGGCCCGTCGCCTTAGGTATCTCGATGCGCTCGCCGGCCCGGAAGGCGACGCCCGCGCTGTCGTAGCCCCGGTATTCGAGGCGGGCGAGCATGTCGAAGAGTATCTCTGGGGCGTTCTGGCCGCCCACGTAGCCGGCGATGCCGCACATCGTGAATTTCTGGATCGCTTCAGCTTTTGAGCTCGATGATGGCTTGGGCGAGGTCGCCGCCAGATGATTCCAGCGCCTTCCTAGCCTCTCCTTCGCTGACGCCCGCCTGCGCTGAGACCATGGCGACGTCGTCGTCGGCTATCTCGACGGAGGCCTTCGTCTCGGTCTCGGTGGCCTTCCCGGTTACCTGCCACATGTCCTGGCCTTGCACTTGGGTCTTGACGACCTGGGGTTCGGCTATGACGATGTCCTTGTCGGGGGTCTTGATGACGACTTCGAGGGCGTCGATGTCCTGCATGGACACGCCCATGCGCTTCATCATCTTCTTCATCTGCTTGGGGTTCATTCCGCCGGGAAACATGGGTTCACCTCGTGAATTACGTTAACGGAGTTCTCAGATAAAAGCGGGGGTCAGCCCTCGACGCGGGTGCGAAGCTCGTGGGTGGCGGCGACGAGGCGGACGACGGCGTCGATGAGGACGATGAGGGCCAAGCCGAGCATGACCATGAAGGCGACGGCGAGGACGTGGTGTATCCACGGGGTCGTGGAGACCCGCATGGCATTGAAGAGGAGGTGGCTGATGACCACCATGAGCGTTGCATCGAAGAACTGTATGGCGTGGCGGATGTAGGGCGACCGCTCCCGTTTGGATTGGTCCTCGCGTATGCTTGCGTGGAGCGTGAGGCAGTAGATGCTAAGGGCCAGTGACAGGACGGCGAAGCCGAGCGAGAGCTCCCAGTATCTGCCGGGATCCCGCTGGCTGACCACCGAGACGAGGACGTAGGTGAGGACCCATGCCACCCAGACGTCGGCCGACAGGCCGAGGACGTTTTGCCTGACCTTCTTCGCCCAGGGGCGCGCATTGATTCTCATGGATGGCTTAGATGGCTCCGACATCGTCTGATTCGATGATGGAAAATCCGCTCTCTGTAAGTATTGACTGGGTCCTGGCGAGGTCGTCGGTGCGCAGGACGACGGTTGCGTGGTCTCGGCTTCGTGTCACGAAGGCGTAGACGTATTCGATGTTGACATCCTTCTCCGAGAGCGCCTCGACGACCTTGTGCAGGCCGCCGGGCCGGTCTTCGACTTGGACGCCGAGGACGTCGTGCTCCATCGCCGAGACGCCTGCCTTCTCCAATGCGTCGGCGGCGGTCTTCGGGTCGCTGACGATGAGTCTGAGAAGCCCGTAGTCGGCGGTGTCGGCGACCGTTAGGGCGCGGATGTCGATTCCCCGACCGGTGAGGGTTTCGGTGACGCGTTTGAGCGTGCCTGGTTCGTTTTGCAGGAAGATGGTTATCTGTTTGATCATGTCCGTGCCTCCATTCACATTTTTCCTTCGCGGCGGTCTTCGACGCGCTTTGCCTTCCCCATGCTTCGGGGGATGGTGCCAGGCTCGACGAGCTCTATCTTCGCGGATATGCCAATCATTGATTTGATGTGGTGGCTGATCTCCTTTTCCAGTTTCTGCAGGTCGGCGACCTTGTCGGAGAACGTCTCCTCGGTGACCTCGACCTGGACGGTGAGGCGGTCCATGGCGCCCTCGCGGTCGACGACGAGCAGGTAGTGGGCGCCGACGCCCGGGATCTTCATGAGGACGTGCTCGATTTGGCTGGGGAAGACGTTGACGCCGCGGATGATGAGCATGTCGTCGGCGCGGCCTGAGAACTTTTTGACGCGGGGCATGGTGCGCCCGCAGTTGCATTTCTCGGAAACGAGGGTGGTGATGTCTCGGGTGCGGTAGCGGATGAGGGGGAGGGCTTCCTTGGTGAAGGTGGTGATGACGAGCTCGCCCTTCTCGCCTTCGGCGCATTGCTCGCCGGTGTCGGGGTCGATGATCTCGGGGTAGAAATGGTCGCTCCAGACGTGCAGGCCGTCCTTGTGCTCGCATTCCTGTGCGACGCCGGGGCCGATGATCTCTGAGAGGCCGTAGATGTCGAGTGCGGCGATGTCCCAGAGGTCTTCTATCTTGGCTCTGAGCTTGTCGCTCCAGGGCTCGGCGCCGAGGATGCCGACTTTGAGCTTCATGGCCTTGGGGTCGTAGCCGAGGCCGGGGGCTTCTTCGGCCATGTAGACTGCGTAGCTCGGCGTGCAGGTGATGACGGTGGAGCCGAAGTCCCGCATGAGCAGGAGCTGCTTCTCGGTGTTGCCGCCGCTGATGGGGATGACGGTGCAGCCGAGGGCGAGGCTGCCGTAGTGGACGCCGAGGCCGCCGGTGAAGAGGCCGTAGCCGTAGGCGTTCTGGACGATGTCGCCTTTCTCTGTGCCCGCGGTCGCCATGCAGCGGGCCATGACCTCCTTCCAGAGCTCGATGTCGTTTTCGGTGTAGCCGACGACGGTGGGTTTGCCGGTCGTTCCCGAGGAGGCGTGGACTTCGACGACGTCGGCGAGCGGCGTGTGGAAGAGGCCGAAGGGGTAGCTGTCTCGGAGATCGTCTTTGACGGTGAACGGCAATGTTGTGATGTCGTCGATGGAGGAGATGTCTGCCGGCTTCACGCCGGCCTCGTCGAACTTCTTCTTGTAGAACGGCGAATGTCCATAGCAGTATCCGACTATATGCGTGAGCCGCTTAGTCTGCAGCTTCTTCAAATCGTCGGCTCCCATGCATTCGATGTCCTTTCGGAAATACACTTTCTGCGACACCCCGCCGCCCAGAAGAAACCGGGAAACGATTGATTAGACATACGTGCGGCGACTTTAAAAAAGAAGAAGCGAGGAGGGAAACCCGGCTGGAGTGGGCTCCCCCCCTTGGCGGATGTATTCTCGTTGGGTGGCTCGTTCAGGACACTGCCTTACGGCAGTCGTCGCGCCACAGGCACGCATCCTGTCCGCAGGTCGCGGGAGCCGTGGCGTAGCAGGCATCATAGCCTTCGGCCTGCTGGATGGCCCGGATGAGGGCGTCTTTCTTCATGCCCTTACTTTCGGGGGCGCCGACGTCCCTGGCCTTCGCCCGGATATCTGAGAGCTTCATCTTAGAGGTCCATGTCGCCCCCGGGGGGCCCTGCGGGCAGCGATTTCTTGCTTGAAGCGATAACGTCGTCTATCCGAAGGATCATCTCGGCCGCCTCGCTTGCGCTTTTCAGGGCCTGGTCCTTGAGCTTGACGGGCTCGATGACGTGCTTTTGTCCCATGTCCTTGACGGCGCCGTCTGCGACGCTCACGCCGTATCCTTGGCCGTCGCGCTTCTCGTGCTTGGCGCGCAGGGCGACGAGGGTGTCGATGGCGTCCATGCCGGCGCTTTCGGCGAGGGTGCGGGGAATCAGTTCAATGGCGTCTGCGAAGGCCCGGACGGCGAGTTGTTCCCGGCCGCCGACGGAGTCCGCGTAGTCGCGGAGCTCCTTGGCGAGCTCGATCTCGACGGCGCCGCCCCCGTACACGTACTTGCCTGATTCGAGGGCGGCGGCTACGACGCCGAGGGCGTCGTGGATGCTGCGTTCGGCCTCCTCGATGACGTGTTCGGTGCCGCCGCGGACGAGGATGCTCACGGCCTTGGGGTTCTTGCAGTCGCGCACGAAGATCAATTCGTCGCCGCTTATCTTCTTCTCCTC
>CAYUFO010000086.1:0-7349 GCA_964443985.1 uncultured archaeon
TTGGCGGCGGCCATGCGGTAGCCGCGGGCGATGATGCTTGGGTGGATGCTTTGGTCGAGGAGTTTTTCGGCGTTGGCGAGTAGTTCGCCTGTTAGGACTACGGCGGTGGTGGTGCCGTCGCCTACTTCGTCGTCTTGGGTCTTGGCGACCTCGACGACCATTTTTGCGGCGGGGTGTTCGACGTTCATCTCGTCGACGATGGTGGCGCCGTCGTTGGTGATGACGATGTCGCCTAAGTCGTCGACGAGCATCTTGTCCATGCCCATGGGGCCGAGCGTGGTGCGCACCATGGTGCCCATGGCCTTGGCGGCCGCGATGTTTGCGCGCTGGGCGTCGCGTCCCTGGGTCCGGAATGCTCCTTCGGGTAGTATCAGTATCGGTTGTCCTTGGAATTGTGCCATGTTCGTGTCTCCTTTTTGATGATTGTTTGAGCGTTATTCGTCGTAGGTTTCGGTTCCGAGCTCCTCGAGGTCGTCCTCTTCTTCTTCGTTTATCTCTTCTGCGAGCTCTTCGAGGAGGTGGCTGAGCTCGGATGGGTCGGTTATCCTCCCTTCTTCGATGTCTTTAATGATTTTTTGAAGGCGTTCCTGCCAAGTTTCTATTGCGGTCATGGTTGTCCTCTGTGTTAATTATTGGGGGGGGGAAGTAGCGTGGGAAGTAACGGTCCTCGTAGTGGGTGGCGGTTCCTCGGCTGTTTTCCGCGTATCGGTCGGCTGATGGGTCCTTCCTTCTGCGCGGCTTTCTTCCTCGTTCCTGGAGCTATCCCCTCTTTCAAAGACGCCCAATAAATATCGCATATTTGATATAACAGGTTAAGTATTTAAATGTATTGGTAAAGCCAATATATTAATATTTATATATGCCCGTGAGTCATTAGTTACGGCCACCATGATCGAGCAGACCCTCATCCGCAACCTCGAAGAGCCCTTCAACCGCGACCCCCAGGGAGAGATCCACTGGGTCTGCGAGTCGCTCGGCTTCTACGAGTCCATGGACAAGCAGAAGACCGCCGCCGCCGTCTTCACCCGCATCCTCGAGCGCGCCCGGACCGAGGAAGGCGTCACCACCACCGAGCTCATCGACGAATTCGGCCTGTCGCGCGTCGCCCTCCTCAACCACCTCAAAAAGCTCATCGCAGCAGGCCTCGTCGTCCAGGACGCCAACACCTACCGGCTACGCGCGGGAAACCTCTACCGCACCATCCGGGAAGTCCGCCGCGACCTCGACCGCGTCCTCGAAGACATCGAAGACGTCTCCCGGGAGATCGACGTCAGCCTCGGCCTCAAACGCCGCCACCAGCCCCTGCTCGGCGAGTAAGCCATACCCACGCAAAGCATATGGAATTCTCCGTCGAAACCGACCCCTGCCGATGCCGGATGCTCTGGGACCTATTCAGCCCCAAGGCCACCCTATTCGACCTCTGGGAATACCGCGACTGCTTCCAGCAAGGCTACGGCTACGACCCCCACTTCATCGTCGGCGAGGACGACGGACGACGGGCCGGCATCCTCCCCCTCTGGCACGAGAAAAAGCACGACTACTACACGTTCTATGGCGGCATGTTCCCCGAGAGCAACACCTTCTACGTCGAGGACCCCGCACGCATCAAGGACTTTCTCGCCCAGTGCCCCGTAGAGACCTGGCTGTGCTACATCCACGAATCCCAGGCAGCCTATCATCCGTTTCAGCAAACGGAGACCCGCTACTACCTCGACCTCGCCCGCTACGCAAACAGCATCGACGGCTACCTCGCCTCATTCGACAAGAAGCACCGCAAGAACCTCCGCTACGACCTCAAGCAGTTCGAAAAGCACGGATACAGCATCCGCTACAACGACCTTAACGACTTCGACCGCCTCGTCGCGCTCAACCAGAAACGGTTCGGCGACGAATCCGACTACGCCGAACGCGAGATGATAGCGAGCATGCGAAAGCTCATGCAGACCGCACACGGCCAGGACCGCCTGTCGCTCATAAGCCTCGTCATCGACGGCGTCGCCCAGGCAGTCGAGCTCGCCGTCACCTACAACGGCACCTACACGATCCTCGCCGGCGGCAGAAACATCGACTTCGAAAACATCGGCAAGCCCCTCGTCATCGAGCACATAAAAAACGCGCTCGTCGCCGGCATCTACCACCTCGACTTCCTCTCAAGCGACTCCGGCTGGAAGAAACGCTGGCACCTCACAGAAGAACCAGTCTACGAATACAAAAACTACTAACTTTTTTAACCCCCACCCCACCAATAGCTCATACAAGTTCCTCCACTCGATGGACCCCAAAAACTTCCTCTTCGTCTCCTACGACGCGCTGGCCTGCGACACCGCATGGCACATCCAAAAGGAGGGCCACGCCGTCCGCTACTACATCGAGGACGCCGAAGCCAAAGACATCGGCGACGGATTCATCCCCAAGACCGACGACTGGCAAGGCGACGTCTCGTGGGCCGACATCGTCGTCTTCGACGACGTCCTCGGCCACGGCACCCACGCCCAACGCCTGCGCGCCGAAGGCAAACACGTCATCGGCGGCACCCCCTACACCGACCGCCTCGAAGACGACAGGAGCTTCGGCCAAGAGGAGCTCAAGAAATCCGGCGTCTCCATCATCGCCCAACAGTGCTTTGCGAGCTTCGACGACGCCATCGCCTACGTCGGCGACAACCCCAACCGCTACGTCGTCAAGCCCTGCGGCGAAGCCGCCAACAAAAAGCAGCTCCTCTTCGTCGGCGAAGACGAGACCGGCCGCGACGTCATAAAAGTCCTCGAACACTACAAGCAGGTGTGGAGCGGCAAGATAAAAGAGTTCCAACTGCAAAAGCGCATCGCCGGCGTCGAGGTCGCCTGTGGCGCCTTCTTCAACGGCGCCGAATTCGTGACGCCCATCAACGTCAACTTCGAGCACAAAAAGCTCTTCCCCGGCAACATCGGCCCCGCCACCGGCGAGATGGGCACCAGCATGTACTGGAGCCCCCCCAACACCATCTTCGAGAAGACGCTCAGAAAGATGGAGCCCCGGCTCGCAGCCGAAGGCTACGTCGGCTACATCGACATCAACTGCATCGTCAACGGCAACGGCGTCTATCCCCTCGAATTCACGAGCCGATTCGGCTACCCCACCATCTTCATCCAACAGGAGGGCATGCTCTCCCCCCTCGGCGACTTCCTCGCAGGCCTCGCGGCCGGCGAGCGCCCCCAGATCAAGGCACGGAGCGGCTTTCAAGTCGGCGTACGCATCATCGTCCCCCCCTACCCCTTCACCGACCAGGAGGCCTTCGACACCCACAGCAAGGAGGCCGTCATCATCTTCCGCCGCCCCGACCGCGAGGGCGTCCACATCGAAGACGTCAAGAAGATCGACGGCGAATGGGTCGTCGCCGGAAACAGCGGCGTCGTCGTGACCGTCGTCGGCTGCGGTGCCACCATGAACCAGGCCCGAAACAAGGCCTACAACCGCGTCGCCAACATCCTCTTGCCCAACAAGTACTACCGCACCGACATCGGCCAGCGATGGCTCGACGACAGCGACCGCCTGCACACGTGGGGGTATCTGCGGTAAGCTTTTTATCCGCATAATCCCAGTTGATTGCGAGTACAACGATGACATTCTGTCCCTCCTGCGGAAAGAAGGTCGGCGACGACTGGAAAATCTGCCAGCACTGCGGCGCCAAGCTCAAGGGCCTCGGGTCGGCCGCCACGCCCCAAAAGGAGTCAGGCGGCTCCTCAAAGCTGAAATGGATAGTCCTCGGCGTCGTCGTCCTCGTCGTCCTCGGCTTCGTCGCGCTCATCGTCCTCGGCGTCGGCGGCTACTTCCTCTACGCAGGCGACGACGGAAGCGCTGAAGTCTCCCAGACCGTTGAGGGTGACGGCGAGCTCGACGTCGTCTGCAATCCCCCCTACATCGTCGACGGTGATGGCTGCTGCCTGGACCGCGATGGCTCGGGCGTCTGCGACGCAGACGAGACACCTCTCGAGGAGTCGACGACATCCGTCACTACGACGTCGACGGCGCCAGAAACCACCGTCGAGCAGACGACAACATCTACGGCGCCGGCAACCACTGTCACCACGACCCTCGCCACGACCACCGTCCCCGCCGGGGTATCGTCTGTCTCGGGCTTCACGGGCCTCGAACCCAAAGCCGACACCGCCGACCTGCGCACCAACGCCTTCAGCATCCGCTTCGAGAATACCGAAGGCTACGCCATCCGGCCGACGCTCATCTACAGCCAGGAATCGGCCAGCAGCCAACTCTGCACGCCGCCGCCCAACTTCAACGACGAAGTCTACCCCCCAGGCGAGGAACTCTACCTCACCCTGAGCAACTGCCTCGAATACGAATCCGGCAAGCCATTCCGCTTCAACATCCGCATCAAATACGAACCCGAGAACGGAGGCACCGAAAAAACGTCAGCCGGCTACATTTCGGGCCGCTATCCCTGAATAAAATGCTTTCGCGCGTCGTCGTGGGTGGCACCTTCAACGTCATCCACAAGGGGCATAGAAAACTACTCGAGACCGCGTTCGCCGTCGGAGAGGAGGTCGTCGTCGGCATCGCAAGCGACGACTTCGCCAACCGCTTCCGCCACGTCAAGACGCGGCCCTACGACGAGCGCACGAAGGACGTGCAAGCGTATATCTCATCGTTTTCCAAACCCTTCTCGATAGTCGAGATAAACGACATCTACGGCGACGCCACCACCGACGCCCAGATGGATGCCCTCGTCGTATCCGAGGAGACGCTGCTGCGCGCCGAAGAGATAAACGCCATCCGCTACAAGAAGGGGCTGGACAAACTCGTCATCGTCGTCGTCCCCATCCTCGCAGCCGACGACGGACGCGCCATCAGCGGCGAGCGCATCAGCCAGGGAGACATCGACGCGGAGGGACATCCCCTCAAATGACGGTATCTGCCACCGCCCACGGCGCCGGCACCATCATCGCCGCCTTCGCCACCGGCAGGGGCGCCGCCTTCGGCATCGACCTGTCGACGACCGCCACGGTCTCGCTTGACGGCTCCGGCGAGGTTAAAGGAGTCATCAAGGGCCAGCCCGACGAATCGACGCTGCTTGTCGAATGCTGCGCGCGGCGCGTATTCTCCCGCCACGGCGTCGACTACGGCGCCGCCATCGAGACCGAATCCACGGTCCCCGTCGCCCGCGGCCTCAAGAGCTCGAGCACCGCCGCCAACGCCGTCGTCGCAGCCCTCGACGCCGCCCTCCGGGAGGACGGCATCGCGACCAACGCCTGCGGCCTCGACCTCGTCGCCCTCGGCATCGACGCCGCCTTCGACGCGGGCGTCACCGTGACGGGCGCCTTCGACGACGCCACGGCCTCCTACTTCGGCGGCGTCTCAGTCACCGACAACGGGGCCCGCACCGTCGAGGCCCGCTACGAAGCCGATGAGTTATCCGTCTACCTCCACGTCCCCCCCGAAAAGTCCTATAGCGGCAGCGTCGACGTAGCCAAGCTCAAAGCCTTCGCCTGCGACGTCGACCTCCTGTGGCGCGAGGCCCGAGACGGCTGCTGGCACGCACCCCTCACCCTCAACGGGCTCCTGCACGCCTGCTACTTCGGATACGACACGGCGCCCGCCTTCGACGCCCTCGACGCCGGCGCGCTTGCCGCGGGGCTTTCGGGCAAGGGGCCCGCCACCCTCGCCGTCTGCGCCGAAGAGATGCGCGAGGTCCGCGACGCGCTCGCCTCCTATGGGGGCGAGGTCGTCTCTTGTAAGACGAACAACGAAACAACCAGGGTGCACCATTGACCATGACCGTCGAAACCCGTGAGATAACGATGTCCACGAAGGGAGAAACCGACATGCTCGACATCACCGACGACGTCGCATCGGCGCTCGCCGACACCGGCCTGTCTGACGGGGTCGTCGCCGTCTTCTGCCCCGGGTCGACTGGAGTGGTCACGACTGTGGAATTCGAACCCGGCCTGCAAAAGGACATACCGCGGGCGCTCGAGGTCTTCGCACCCCGGAACGCTCCCTACGAGCACCACAAGACGTGGGGCGACGACAATGGAAGTGGCCACGTCCGCGCCACCATCCTCGGACCAAGCCTCACCATCCCCTTCGTGAAGGGGAAGCTGACGCTCGGCACCTGGCAGCAGATAGTCTTCATCGACTGCGACACCCGGCCGCGCGACCGAAAACTCATCGCGCAATTTATAGGCGAATAGTGCAATAGCTAATCTGTTCACGATGGAAAACAGCCAGAAGGTCAAGGATTTACTCGACGCCGCCAAGGAGGCGCACCGCAACCGCGACTTCCAGGCCGAGGCCGAGAAGTTCTTCGCCGCCGCCAAGATCGTGGAGTCCGAGAAGAACTACGAGAAGGCCGCCCGGCTCTTCGTGCGGGCCGCCAAGCGCTTCAAGCGCACCGACGACGCCCTCCAGGGTCAGCAGGCGGGCGAGCTCGCCGCCAAGAACTATGCCGCGGCAGGCCGCCCCAACACCACCCTCGAAGTCTATGAAGCCACCATCCGCCACCTCGAAGAGGCGGGCTACAAGGACCGCGCCGCCATCGTACGCCGCAAGATGATGCGCTTCAAGAAGAAGTACAACCTCGACCAGCAGCGCAAGCGGTAACGGTCGTTATTTCATTTCTTTGAGGGATGTCAGCGCCTCGGTTACGTCGTCTGCCAATTCGCCTACCCTACCCTCTTGGGGGACGGCGACGAGGATGACTCTGCGATCATTCCCGGCCGCGCGCATGAGTTTCAGCATGACGGCGAGGTCGAGGTCGTGGGCGGTGTCAGAGGAACGGAGGTTCACTTTCGATACGTCTTCGGTGACGGAAACCTCGTCGATGCCGAAGGCGACGTCGAGGATGACGAGCGGGTCGTCGCAGGCAAGAAGCGCCTCGTCGGGCGTCGCGCAGGCGATGAATCTGACGCCCTCGACGGAGAGCCTCTTCGCGATGTCGAAGGCCATCGAATCCTCCCCGACATAGGGGTTGCCGAAGACGTAGACGTTCATTGAAACTCACTAGGCAACGTGGCTTTTTATGCGCCTCCCAAAGAGCCTGCCGCAACGTTGCCCGAAGATGTCGAAGAAGACGCCGGCAAAGAAGGGGAGTCGACGAAGGAGTCTCTCGCCGAGGCACGCACCGATGTCATCCGACACGAGGCGCACCTCGCCCGGGAGCTCGTCGACCAGCGCCACCTCGACGACGAGCTCACCCGAAGCCTCGCCGAGATCCGCGCGGACCTCGATGAGCTGGACCGCCGGCTGCGCTAAGGGCGAGGCCCTCCTTTTATATATGGTTGCGGCCATAACTTTCTTGGTATGTGTTTAGGTGGTTAGGTGTGGTGTTATTTGGGTGTATGGGTTTAGATTGT
>CAYUFO010000087.1:0-7119 GCA_964443985.1 uncultured archaeon
ACGCTAGCAGAACCGTGTCAGGGGGCCTTCCTTTGGGAGGGGGCAGGCGTCGATGCCGAGCTGGTGGCCGATCTCTGCCGCCATGAACTCGTCAAAGCCGTGATGGGTATACACCTGTTCGGGGCCGCAGGCGTCGATGAATCGGATGAGGCCGGGGAAATCGCAGTGGTCGGAAAACGGGAAGGCTGCGTCGACCCCCATCTGATATTTGTAGCCTGCATGCGTCGCCCAGCCTGAGAAGACGGCGCGGGCGCGGTCCTCCTTGCCCTTGAGCTGGGGGGAGCCCGTCCGCACCACGGACATGACGAGGATGTCGGCGTCGGGGGCGTCGGATTCCCGCACGCCCGTGAAGGCGAGGCCGTGGCCTTCGAGTATCTGGTTGGTGCGCCAGACCCTTTCGGCGACGGCGTAGTCGTAGGTGTGGCAATCGAGGAAGTGGCATATCTGCTGGGCCTTGCCGAGGGGGTAGCCCATGAGGATGACTTTTCGGTCGGCGGCCAGCTGGTCTTCGAGCCAGTCGCGGGCGTGCTTCCATGTCTCTTTGGAATCGGGGAAGACGTAGTCGGGGAAGCCGAAAGTGGTCTCGACGACGAGGACGTCGCAGCAGACAGGTTCGGCTCCCCGCGAAAAGAAGCTCGGCTGCGTGCTGAAGTCGCCGGTGACGAGGGTGCGGTGGCCGTTCTCAAGGAGCGCCATGGTGGCGCCGGGTATGTGGCCTGAGTCCAGGAGGGTGACGTGCCTGGCGGCTGACACGTCGAGGCTGAAGTGGCGGCGGTGGGAGACGAGTGCGGCGGTCAGCGGCGATGAGGCCACCGGTTCGCCCCCGTACTTTTTCGGGATGTGGTCGAAGTGGGCGTGGGAGACGACGTTGATGCGGTCTGCTGCGAATCGGGAGCCGTCCACGAGGACGTCGTCGTCGACGGCGACGCCGCCGCGGGCTCCCCTCACCCATGGCTTCAAATCGGCTGACACCTCTCGGTTAGCCATGGGAGTGCAGCTTAATAAGCGGCATCCTCCTTGCCAGCTTTTTTATGTGCCTGTGGGAAAAATAGTAACGAGAATGGAGCGGTTGTTTGCGCTGTTGAACGTCGTCCTCTACCTCATCCTCGTCGTCGAATGCTTTGCCATCCTCTCGGTCATCATCGAGCGGCGCTTCCGCCTCAATCTCCCCCGGGACACCATATCGCTTCTCAACCTCTTGGGGTCGTGGCGGCTCATACTCCTCGCCATCGCCCTGGGCAGCCTGCGCGAGGCCTACGTGCTCATGGAAGTGTGGATGGGGATTTCGGTCCCCTGGCTCTACGACCTCCTGGGGACGGGATTCCTCGTCGCCCTCATCCTCGGCCTCTACAGCTACTATCGGTCGGCTCGCGAGATACGCGACTTCGTCGAGACCCAAAAGACGGTCGAGAAATACCGCAAACCGACAAAAGAGCAGCGATGAGATTCCGTTTTAATAGGGTGGCGACTAAATACGTTTTGCGATGGAGCAGTATCTGACCCTCCTCAACGTCCTTCTCTACCTCGTCATGGTGTTCGAGTGCCTGGCCATCATCAATGTCTTGACGAGCCGGGACTTCCGCGTCAACATGCTCGACGGGAAAGTCAGCATCATGAACCTGCTCGGGTCGTGGCGGCTCATCCTTTTAGCCATCGCCTTGGGCAGTCTCCGCGAGGCCTACCTCCTCCTCGAGCAATGGCTTGCCTTCTCGATCCCCCTAGTCTACGAGCTCATCGGCACCGGCTTCCTGTTCGCCCTGCTCCTCGGCCTCTACAGCTACCTTGCCGCCGCCCGCCAGATTCGCGACCACCGCGAGACCGCGAACATGGTCGACGACCTCAACCCACCTACTGCAGGATCCGGTTGACGCCGTTGATGAAGGCGATGATGGAGGCCTTCACGATGTCTTCGTCGACGCCGCGGGCGATGGTGTCTTTCGTGCCCTTGGCGACGCGGATGGTGACGTCGGCGAGGGCGTCCGAGCCGCCCGTGATGGCGTCGAGGTGGTATTCGTCAAGGCGGATGTCGGCGTCGCCGATGGCCTTGCGGATGGCCGAAAGGCTCGCGTCGACGGGTCCGACGCCGTCGGCTTCGCCCGTCTTTTTGACGCCGTCGACTTCGAGGACGACCTTGGCCCGCGGTTTCTCGTTGAGCTTGGCTGCGAGCTCGAGGTCGACGAGACGGACGCGGCGCCTTTCTTCGGGGATCTTGCCGACGACGTCTTCGGCGATGGCGGCGAGGTCTTCTTCGACGACGCGCTTGCCTTTGGCGCCGAGGTCTTTGACCTTGCCGGTGATCTCGCGAAGCTGCTCGGTTGACACCTGGATGTGCATCTCGCGGAGCTTGGCCTCGATGCCGTGCACGCCCACGTGCTTGCCGAGGACGAGGCGGGTCCTCGCCCCCACCATCTCGGGGGTGATGACCTCGTAGGTCTCCTTCTTGGCGAGGACGCCGTGGACGTGGATGCCGGATTCGTGGGCGAAGGCGTTGTCGCCGACGATGGGGAAGTTGGGCATGACGCGGATGCCCGTCGCCCGCTCGACGAGCTTGCTGGTCTGATACATCTTCTCGCTTTCGATGTTCGAGCCGATGTCGTAGAGGAGCCGGCAGCCGAGGACGACCTGTTCGAGGTCGGCGTTGCCGGCGCGCTCGCCGAGGCCGTTGACGGTGACGTGGGGGATTTGTGCTGCCGCGACGACCGCCGAGATGCTGTTGGCTGCGGCCATGCCGAAGTCGTTGTGGCAGTGGCAGGCGAGCGGCACCGTGATGCCGTCGCCGATGAGTTTCTCGATGAGGGCGCTCATCCGTTCGGGCGTCATGATGCCGACGGTGTCGGGGATGTTGATGTGGTCGACGCCCATGCCCTGGGCGAGCCGGCAGACTTCGACGAGGTAGTCGTATTCCGTGCGGCAGGCGTCCTCGGGGCTGAAGTGGACGGGAAAGCCCCGGTCCTTGACGTCTTGGATGCTCTCTTCTGCCCGTTTGAGGACGTCCTCTTTGCTCATCTTGAGCTTGTAGTCGCGGTGGAGCGGGCTGGTGCCGATGAAGATGTGTATGAGGTCGACGCCCGTGTCCGCTGCCACCTGGATGTCGGCGGGGTGGCAGCGGGCAAGCCCGCAGATGGTTGCGGAAAGTCCCGCCTCGGCGATGCGCTTGACGGCGGCAGCCTCCGCGTCGCCTGCGACGGGGAAGCCTGCCTCGATGATGTCGACGCCGAGGTTCGTGAGGGCTTCGGCTATCCGCACCTTCTCTTCTTCGGTGAGGGCGACGCCCGGCGTCTGCTCGCCGTCTCGGAGCGTCGTGTCGAATACCTGGATTGTTCGTGATTGGTGTTTTTCGGTCATTTTGCGGTTCCTCCGTGATTGGTATCGTGTCTTCTGAGTGTGGGGTTATGTCCGTCACGCGAGCCCCGCTAGAATCCACGCATTGGCTTCTAGGCTCGCACAAGCAACAAAAGCAGCAACAGGCTCAGCAGAGCACCACGGCTAGAGGAAGTCTCAAGCCGGTCCGCATGGCAAAGTGTGGTGCTCATCGTAGAAAGAGATTACGCAGGAATTCCTTATAAATCAGGATTACTTCTTTTTACGCCGGCCCTTCGATTTCTTCTTGCGGGATTTTCTCTTCTTTTTGGGTGGTTCCTTCTCCCTTTCCTTGGCGGCTTCCTTCTGTTTGGTTCGCTGCTCGTGGTCGACGTCTTCTTGGGCGGTCTGATGTTCTCGCCTGATTGCTTCGTTGCCTTCCTCAAGGGGCGCCTGCGTTGATTCGGCATCCCGGTTGAATTTGTCTGCCACCCGGTCGTCTTCGGTCGCCCTTTTCTGTTCTTCTTCCCGTGCCTTGGCGCCTTCTTCAGGGTCGAATCCCCTTTTAATATCGTCGAAAGGCTTGTATGCTGCCTTTCGGGGAGATTGCTCTGGCGGGACGTCGGCGGCGGGTTCGGGTTCCCCTACGGGTTTCGCCGGTTCCTCCTCGCGTTCCTGTTTTTGTCTTTTTTCAGGCGGTTCTTCAGGTTTCTTCTCCTTTTGAGGAGCTTTTTCCTCGGCTCCTGTTTGCATCGCCCGGTAGCGTGCAAGCCGGTCGTCGTTGTTGAGTTCGGCGCTCTTCCCCAGTCGGTCGAAGTCGATTTTTTCCTCGGCGCTCCGCGTGAAACCCGGTTTCTCGCTGACGTCGGCGAACCGCTGGAAATCCTTGACGGCCTCCGTGTTCCTGAGCGACCGGAGCTCGACCTTGTCCTCGGCCGACATCTCGAATCCCCTGTGCTTCTGCTTTTCCTCGAGGTCGAGGAACCGGTCGATTGCCCCTTTTTCTGTGGCAGGTGGTGCAGCGGCGGCCTTTTTACCTTCGGGTTGGGGTGCCTTTGATTTTTCAAGGGTTTGGATGATATCCTGTCCTTCGAGCGCCCGCAGGTCGACTTTCTCCTCTGCTGAGAGGTTTGCTCCTCCCGTGTCCTTGAGTTTCCGGTAGTCTGCGAGGGTCTGGTTTGTGTCGGCGACGTGCTCCTTCAGGTGGTCGCCAAGCTTCTCAGCATCCCCGAATAGCGCATCCTTCTTGTCTTTCGGCAGGCCTTCGAGGTGGTCAGCGAAGTATTCCTCCATGGCATAGTCGCTTCGCTGTTGGCTGGTCATCTTGAGGACGTCGTTGCTGTTCCAGCCCGTGAAGGCCTCGTTGGTGAGGGCGTCGCGGGCTGCGGGGTCGAGCTTCGTCCACGTGCGCCGAAGCTGCCGGCGGGAGACGCCGTCGAGGGCGGCGTGGGCCTGACCAAAACGAATGATGTCTGTGGCTCTGTTTCCCTTCCGTCCCTTGTCGATGAGGTTGAGCGACTCCATGCGGTTGGCAGCATGCTTGAAGTCGTCGACGCGCTGGTCGATGCCGCGTTTGTCGAGCTTGCGGACTTTCCCCTGCAGGTCTTTGAGGTCCTTCTTGTCGAGCTGTTCCCCATTCATCAATCTCTTCAGGTCGTCTCGGCTCTTTTTGTCGAGGTTCAAGCCGCCAGTTCCCTCGGCGAGGCCGGTTATCTGGTGCTTCTCGGCCGGGGTGAGGCTCCCGATGCCGCCCATGGCACGGTCGCCTTCTGCAAGCTTCCTGAACGTGTCCTTGTCGAGTCTATGCTCGTTTTGGGCGACGAGGTCTGCGCGGCGGACCTCGCCGAGCTTGTCCACCATGGCCTTCTTCTGCGGCCCCCGGAAGTGGACGCCGTCGGCGTCGCGGGGGATGCCCACGCGGTCGAAGTCGACGGCGAGGTTGGCAAACGAGGGGCGCTCTTTGGCTGGTTTGCCGGCCTTGCGCTCGAGGCCGACAACACCTGTCATCTCGCCTTCGAACCGCTTTCCCGCATCGCTTTCTGCATATTCCCGGATGCGTTGATTGGCGTCGAATTGCTCGCGGCTGTGATACTGGTCCCTGTTGTTTTGGTATTCCCTGCTTTGGAAGAAATCCGCGCCATCTGGCGTTTCGGGTGTTCTCTTCTTGTTGTATTCGTCGACCTTCTTCCGGGTTGCCTGCTGCTTTTCGTCCTCGACGGCGCGGTGGCGGGCTGGCGGTGCCCCGCGCGCTTGCCTGCGCTTGACCACGCCTGCGCGGACACCCACGCCGAGAAGCGAGGCGCCGAGTCCGGCGGCGACGGCTGCGGGCAGGAAGATGGGGGTGAAGACGCTTCCCACCACCGAGAGCCCGATGCCGGCCTGCAGGCCGTACTTGAGCGGTCGCGTTTTCCATTTATTGTAGCTGTCCTTGACGAGACGTCCCAGTCCACCGTATTTCCATCGCTCGCCATCTTGGCTGCCCCCCAGCGCTTGGCCGATGTGCTTGAGGCTGCCGCCGCCGGGCATGCCTGGTGCGTATACGGCGGTGGCCGTCTCACCTATGACCCTGCCGACGGGGACCAGCGGCGCGGAAAACACCTGGTGGCCGACGAACTTTCCGACCGCCTTGGTCTTCTTCCATCTGCTTTTCCCCGCCATTCTGAGCTCGAAGAAGCGCTGCTCCTTGGGGCTGACGAACCCCTGCTTTTTCTCTTCGTGATAGGTCTTCTTGATGTCTTTGGCCGTGTCATCTCCTTTGCTGAGAATGTCCCGTTCCGCCCGGCTGCGCTCCCTGATGTCGTTCTTGTCCTTCCCGTCCGCGGTCAACCGCTCGTCCACGGCGTTTTTCAGTTTCGTATAGGCCTTGCTGTCAAAGCGGTCCCGCCCCGTCATGAGCTGGTCCTTGTAGTCCTCGTAGGCCATGCGGGACCCTCCCGCGGCGCCGGCCCCCATGAACCATTTGCGCGGCTGCGAGGTGGCACCGCCGCTTCGGGGATGGGGGCGGCGCTTGTGGATGCCCGAGCTCGGCGTGTGGCTTGCTTTCCCCATGCCGATGAATTCGCCCCCCGCCATCAGGGCGCCCTGGATGGGGGCGCCCCGCATCCAGTTGCCGAGGATGACGCGCTTGGGGCTGCTGTGGCTCATGCCCGAGGCGGCGATGGCGCCCCCGACGTGGCCGAGCATGCCTGTCACCTGCATGGGATAGTAGCTGAGCATGAAGAGCATGAGGAGGATCCAGGCGATGCCCATCACCGAGCCCGAGACATCGGCTGAAAGAAAGAAGAGGGCGAAAAAGACAGCGGATATGACTGGCATGAATATCCACATGATGCTGGTCTTGAAGAGCTTTTGTCCGAGCCCCCGCGTGAACTCGAAGGTGTAGAAGAACATCGTGAGGGGGAAGATGACGGCGAAGACCATCACGAGGACGTAGCGCAGCACCATCAGCAGGATGGGGGTCATCAAAAAGAGCATGATGGGTATGACGGGAAGTCCCGCAAAGATGATTTTTATGATGACGGCCACGATGATGAGGATGACCATGCCTGGGATGAAGCTGTCGAGGAAGGCGTCGATGCCCTCGGCAGCCAGATACGTGATGGCGATGTCGAGGACGTTGGTGACGACCAATGACTCGATATCCAAGAAGACCTGGAATATCATGGGAGAAAGCGACACGAACACCATGCCTGCGAGAAAGCGCTTCAGGCGGTCCTTGTACTGGGCGCGCTGACGGGGATTGCGAGCCCACCAAATAATCATGAGGCCGTAGTAGAGGATGAATATCTGGTAGAGCGGCATGAGGACCAAGAGCATCAT
>CAYUFO010000088.1:0-7096 GCA_964443985.1 uncultured archaeon
TTTTTCCGCCGTTCCCATGGGCCTTGCGGCCGCCCCTCAGGCAACGGGTCCGGCCCACCGTAATCCATACCCGTATGACGCCATGGAGGACGACGCCGAAGATGATGACGCCGACGACCCTGACTCCGACGACCTCGACGAAACCGAGGACGAGGATGAAGACGACGAGAAGGGTGTTCGAGCAACGGTTGCCCAAGCCCGGGCCCAGAACCGCCAAGAGATAGTCAACCGCCTCGTCGAGCGAAAGCAGCGCATCATCCAGGCCAAGACGAACTTCGCACAGGCCCGCAAAGGCTACCTCGACCTGAAGACCGAAGCCCTCGGCAACAGGCAGCACTTCCTCGACGTCGTTGCCTCCGGAGCAGGCGAAGAGGACGTGCTCGCGGCCGCGAAAGAGTACATGACGGCCACCATCGACGCCACCGTCTCGTATCTGGCGGCCATCCAGGAGAAGGTCCGCGAAAGCGACCTCTCCGATGAGAACAAGGCGCTCATCATCGGGAACATCGAAGGCGACATCGAAGACCTCGAAGCGCTCAAGGAGAAGGTCAGCGCCGCACAATCGAGAAGCGAACTCGCCCAACTCAACGGGGAGACCCGAAAGGAGATGAACGAGATGAAGAAGCGGGCGCGCGAGAACCTGCGCCGGCTCGTCAACCATCGCATGGACGCGCTCATCGACAAGCTCGAACGCTCGGCAGACGCCATAGAAGCCAAGATAGAGCGCATGGAAGATGCCGGAGTCGACGTCACCGAGGCCCGCGACCTCCTCGAGGACCTGCGCGACGACATCGCCCTAGCGCAATCTGCCGAGACGTACGAGGACCAGCGGGACGCCATCGGCGACATCCAGGAGACCCTGAAGGAGATCTTCCAGGCGATGCGTGAGGCGCTCCAAGAAGGCCTCCCCGCTGCCCAAGCCGCCGGTTAGAAAAAATGGCCCGTCTCCCCCCTAGGGCAACGGTTGCGGCCCTTCTCGGATTAATCCTGCTCGTCGTCTCGGCAGGCTGCATCAACGAGCCGGAGAGCAGGGCTCCCGTCGAAAACACCCTCCCACAGACAACGGACCCGGGGACACGGTCGGCAGAGAATAGGGCTCAGGAGGCTCCCCCGGGGACTATGCCCCCCACGCAACCGGCCGATTCCTCCCAAGCCCCGGAATCCTCTATTGCATCCACGTCCACCGCAGAGGGGGACGCAGCCGAGATCGATGGCATCGCATCGGACCTCCAAGCAGACCAACAGGACCTCCTCGCCGACCTCAAGGAACTCGAGGAACTCGAATCCGAACTCGACTCCCTCGAACTCGACCTCGTGCTCTAGGCACGGAGTCATCTTCTCTTCCTTTTTTTCTTATAATCTCCCTCCCATCCAGTAACTGCATGGCGCGCATCCTCATCACCCTCGGCCCCACCCGCGAGCGCATCGACGACGTCCGCTACATCACCAACGCGAGCTCGGGCAGGATGGGTCTCGCCCTCGCCCGCGAAGCCCTCCGACGAGGCCATGATGTGACCATAGTTTCCGGGCCTATCAGTGAGCCCTGCCCCGAAGACGCCCGCGTCATACGGGTTGAATCGGCGCGGGAGATGCTCGAGGCGACCCTGGAGGTCCTCGAAGGAACGCCTCACGACCTCTTTGTCGCGACCGCTGCTGTCGGCGACTACGCGCCCGTCGATGCCGGGAAGGGGAAAATCCCCTCGGGCGAAGGAAGCCTTACCCTCCTCCTCGCTCCCACCAAGAAGATTACCGCTGAGGTGAAGAAGCGCTTTCCTGCCCTGCCCGTCGTCGCATTCAAGGCTGAAAGCGGGGTGTCGGCAGCGGAGTTGCGTGAGCGCGCCCTGAAGAAAGTCCGAAGCGAGGGCCTCGACCTCGTCGTCGCAAACGACGTGAAGCTTCACCCCATGGGCGAAGAAGACAGCGCGATAACTTTGTATGACCTAAAAGGGGCAACCCTCGCAGCAGCTTCAGGGAAAAAGGAGGAACTTGCCCGCACCTTCTGGGATGCCCTCGAAGAATCCTACCGCTTGGCCTGAGGGGGTTTGTCCCCCGTCTTCCGCCTGCCGATGAGCGCCGAAAGCGAGGTGCCGCCTCCGAGCCCGAGGTAGTAGTCCATCTGCTGGAGGATGACGATGAGGACGAATCCCGTGAAGACGTCCATGACGCGGTTTCGCTCGCCCCCCACGAGGATGAGCTCGCTGAAGCTCAGAACGCCGAATATGAGGGCGAGCGCGTAGAAGAACAAGACGATGCCGCCGATGAAGCGGACCTTCTCGCCGAGCGAGCGCTCACGGGTCAGGTAGATGAGGGGGAGCGCGGCAAGCGACCCCACGGCGACGAGGAGGTTGATGGTGCGAAACTGCTCGACGGCGACGAGCCTGCCCCCGTAGAAGACGACCGTGAACATGATGAAGATGATGACGTAGTACTGGCTGTTCTTCTTCAATTGGCCGACGATGGTCTGTGCGGTCCTACGCAGGATGTTTCTCTCGGACTTGTAGTAGGCAAAGAAGACGAAGACGAAGAGCCCGACCGCGATGAGGAAGCTGTTGACCTCCTGGTTCATGTTCTCGAGGAATCTCTGGCCGAAATAGATGATGCCGTAGATGGCTGCAAGGATGGCGAGGTCGATGCGATGGCGCTTGATGAACGACCCGAGTTTTTTCACGGCCTTGGGAGGGCCTCTCTTCTTCTTTTTCTTCTTCCTGGCGATTGCCTGCTTGACGTCTTTTTTCGTCATCTGGGCCCGCACGAAGTCCTCCTTGAGGATGCGCACGCGGTCGGCGGCCCCCTCTGCCAGCAGGTAGAATTGGTCGTCGGATTCGCGGTCCTCGACGACTATCCACCCCTCTTCTTCGAGTTCGGCAGCCCATAGGCGGATCTGCTCTTGGTCGACGCCCATCTTCCTGGCGGCAGGCTCGGTGCTGATCTTTTTCATCTCGAGGATGAGCGAGAGGAGTTCCTTGTTCTCGCTCAGCCTGCGCCAGGATTCTCCTTCGGGAGGTACGTCTGCCATGGTAGGGTTAGGGTAGGAGGTTTTCCTCTTTTATCTTTTTGGGGAGGTATTCTTCGGCGACGAACTCGAGACTCTTGCTGGCGAGGGCCTGCTGCTCGATGCGCACGCCCATCTTGGCCATGAGCTTGAGTTCGCGGCGCCACTTTTTGTCTTGGAACCAGGGATAGCCGAGGAGCTCGTCGATGCGCTTCTTGTCGACGTCCTTGAGCTGCTCGGTGACGTTCTCAAGACCGTAGTCCTTGATGTCGGTCATCGTCATGCCGACGAAATGGACGTCAGGAGTGCCCAGGCGTTCGGATTCGTGGGCGAGCGACATGGAGCCTGCCTTGAGCACCGAGTAGATGTAGTACCCCCAGGGGTCGCCGTCGGTGAAGACGATGATGGGGAGCTTGGCTTCGTTTGCGAGGCGGTTGACGAGGCGGCGGCAGCCGCGCGCCGCCTGCCCCTTCGTCGATACGAGGATGCAGTTGTTCGCTTCATGGTAGCGCTCCTCGACGAGGCGGTCGAACATGGCGCCCGTCTCGATGACGAGGGCGTAGTCGGCCTGTATCTTTTTGAACTTGTAGTGCTCGACGATGCTCGGGATGGAGAGCCCCGATCGCCCCAGCTTGCTGCAGTCGATTTGGTCGCCGGAGTCCTCGATGGTGATGTTGCCGATGAGGGTGCCCTTGTCGTCGGCTTTGAGGTGAAGATCCTCGCGGAGCACGCCGAGCGACGTCTCGAGGTCGACGATGAGGGGGTCGGATTCCGACTGGTCGTCGAAGGTGTTCTCCTTGGTGCCGGGAATGGTGTGCTTGAGCTGGTAGTAGAGTTCCCGGATGCTCGCCGTCTTCTTGCGGCGGACGAACTCCTGGCACTTCTCGGCGATGAGGGCGGTCTGCATGAACTTCTTGGCGTGCGAGAGGTTGAGGAACGCCCTGGTGCTCGTCTTGTCGCCGAGCTTCAATAGGCGGTCTCTTTCGTCGAAATTGACGTTGGAGAGGCTTCGCTGGGGGACGTGGAGGACGGGGGGGTTCCCCCGCTCGATGTCTTCGGCGAGGTGCTCGCCGAGTCCCGTGAGCTTCGCGACGACGTCAGCGTCCTTCATGCCTCTTCCTCCTCCATATCAGGCTTGTTCCCTTCGTCTCCCTTGAGGCTGGTCTGGGTGAACTGCCCCCTCGGCCGGTCGTCGGCTTCCTCAGAAGGCTCTTCCTCGACCCCCTCCTCGGGAAGCGCGACCTTCTCCTTAATGAGTTGCTCGAGATAAGCATAAATCTCTTTCTTCTTGCCCTTCGTGAGGCCGGCGAGCGCCGACGACAGCTCGCCCGCATAGCGAAGCAGGGTGTTGAGCTGGTTCTCCTTCTCCGCGCGCCGGTGCTTTTTGCTGTGGAAACGCTGGAACTTCCGGCCCAAGTCCATGAGGGCGCGCTTGACCTCCTCGACTATCTCCTCCTCGTCGGCGACCGACTGCTTGCCCGCCGACGTGTAGGGGACGTACGTGGACACGAGGTTGACGAAGACGGTGACGGGGGCGTTGTCGAAGTCGCGGATGTTGTAGCGCTTCCAGTCGACGGCGTTGACCGCCTTCGTCAATCCGCAGCCGCCGGCGTCGAAGAGGAGCGGCGAGCGGTTGGCGAACCGCATGACCTCGGCTCTGGCCTGGCCGTTGATGCGCTTGCCCGCCCGGCCTCCGAAGGCAACGGCGACCTCGACTTGGAAGGGGATGCCGCCGGAGTGGACCTTGGGGCTTCTGGTGAGGACGGTCTCGAACTCGGGATCGAGGATGTTGGTGACCGTCGCCCGTATCTGGTCCTCGCCGATGGGACGCAAGCCCTCGGTGGGCGGCGCCATGAAGCTCATCGTCTTGAAGACCTTGACGAGCTCCTCGGCTTCGGCCCAGCTCATCCGCCGGGGCATCTTGTTGAGGTTGAAGTCGCAGCGTTCCTCGATCTCCTTGACTTTGGCGCTGCTGATGCGGCTGAAGTCCTGCTGGAGGAACGACGTGATGCGGCGGGCCTGAGAGATCTTCGAAAGCGAGACGAGGCCGTCGACGCCCATGCCCGCGGGATGCGGCTTCATCTCGACGGGCGGCTTGGGTATCTCCTCGACGGAACGATGATACGTGGTCTTGTGCCCCTCGGGGTCGATGAAGGTGATGGATGCGTGGGGGTTGGCGATGGCCGTGCGTCTGAGGTATTCGGCGGGGCTGTATTCGCCGAGTTTGTAGAGGACGTCCTTGAGCTCGACGGCGAGTTCGGTGCCGTGCCAGTCGGGGAGAAGAGACAGATCGCTGAGCTCGGTCGCTTCCTCGGGGTTTGCGAGGTCTATCTGTCGCTGCTCGACGACGTCGGCCTTGTTTTTCGTGAAGTCCAAAAGGAGCTTGACGGCGTGGCAGACGCCCCGGCCCGTGCACGTCCTGATGCGGATGGGCTGGCCCGTCGTCATCTGCGAGTACATGGTGACGCCCGAGACGCCGATGCCCTGCTGGCCGCGCATCTGGATGTTTCGGTGGAACTTGGTGCCCGCGAGCATCTTGCCGAAGACCTTGTCGATGTGCTTGGGGGGGATGCCGGGACCGTTGTCGCGTTCGATGAGGAGATAGTGCTCCTCGCCGAGCTGCTTTAGCTCGACGGCGATGTCGGGGAGGATGCCCGCCTCCTCGCAGGCGTCGAGGCTGTTGGTGACGACCTCGTGGACGGCGGTGGTCAGCGAGCGAAGCTTGCCCGAGTAGCCGAGGTGGGCCTTGTTCTTCCGGAAGAACTCGGTGATGGAGACCTCCTTGAACTTGCGGAAGAGCTCTTCTGCGCGTTTCTGTCCAGCGGCTGCCATGGAAGTTTAGTAATAGTGTGGACGGCAATAAAAAACCTAGCTGCGGTGGCTGTGTTCCAGCATGCGGTAGACGGCGGCGTGACGGCTTCCCGACAAGAGCATGTCGACGGCGCGGCGGGCGAGCTCTGCCTCCTCGAAGCTCCCGATGATGGCGACGGTCTTGCCGTAGACGGCGAGCTGCGCTCCCGTGTGGTGCTCGATGAGCTTTTGGGACTTCCCCTTCATGCCGATGATGCGGCCCTTGAGTCGGGCGAGCGTCTTGTCTGTGTCGGCGCCGTACTCGCGCATCTCCACGATGTCGAGGATGTTGTTCTCCCCGAGCAGGCGAAGCGCTTTTTCTGGGTTGAAGCCGCGCCCGATAGCCTTGACGATGTCCTTGGCGACCCACTCCTTGAGGGGGTCCTCGCCATCTACCTGGACCTCGGACTCGTTGACGGAAATCCTGGTGTCGGTGCGGCGCTCGAGGTCTGCCTTGACCGTGCCGTTCTCGCCGATGAGGACGCCGACACGCTCGAGGGGGATTTTGACGAATTGCATGTGGGAAACATCTGAGCGTACACTAATAAATAATCCCTGCGAATTAGCTTAGAGAGCCGCGATGAAACTATCCGCCCTACTCCTCACTGCCGTGGTGTTCCTTGTCGTCGGACTCGTCGCAAACCTCGACGCACTCTTTGAGGCATACGGCATCCTCATGCCGGGGCCGGGGCGCTGGTATACCCCCGATGCAGAAGCTACCCTCGAAGAGCGCCGGGCACGGCTCGAATCCCTTGGCTACCTGCAGGCCTACAACCCCGCAGTCGAAGAACATGGTATCCTCTACCATGATGAATCCGCCACCCAGCCGGGCCTCAACTTCTTCAACTCCGGCCACGCCCCCCCCGTCGCCTATCTCATGACCCTTGACGGCACCGTCGTCCATTCGTGGAACCATTCCCTTGGGGACCGGTGGCCAGGCGACCACCGCAGCCACTTCCGCACCTACTGGCGGCGGGCCTTTTTACTACCCGACGGCGGCCTGCTCGCCATCCACGAGGGCCTTGGACTATTGCGGCTCGACCGCGAATCCCGGCTCATTTGGGACCATGCCGGCGGCGAGCACCACGACCTGCACGTCGACCCGGAGGGGACGATATACGCCATCTCCCACAAGCGGGAACGCAGGCCTGACGTGGACCCCGCAGGCTACGTCCTCGTCGACTACGTCACCATCCTCGACGAGAACGGGACCCTTCTTCGGGAAGTGGGCCTGTTGGACGCCATCATGGCATC
>CAYUFO010000089.1:0-7092 GCA_964443985.1 uncultured archaeon
TGGGGATGATGAAGGAGTTGCTCGCGCAGACGGCTACGAGGAGCGCGAGGGCCGTAGCCCATGATGAAGACGGCGATGATGGCGACGACGGCGTTGCTTGCGAGCCCCGAGAAGGCGTCCTGGGGGGAGACGAGGCCGAGCCAGGCGAGGCTGAGCATGACGAGGATGGCGATGACGTCGACGCGAAACGCCTCGAAGACGAAGAGCGCGATAGTGGCGGCAAGCACCAGGAGCACGAGGAGGATGTCGGGAGTCATCTGTCGGTCACGTCGCAGTGGGGTGAGTGCCTACGGTATGCGGCGCCTTGGAATAAATATGGTGTCAGTCTCGAAGCTGGAACGCGATGGGCGGCAGGAGTGGATTTGTCCCTCGAGCGTAACCAACACATTGTTTTGTTGCCTCTTCCCGCCCTGTTTTTCTTGCGGCTTTGAGTCCTGCGAGGATGGCGGCTCCCGTGGGCGTTGCCATCTCCATCGTGTATTCGTCCGACGTATTCCACGAAATGCCGTGGATGTCGAGGAGGTGTTTCGTTGCGGGGGCGGGGACGGGGAAGGTGCCGTGGGAGAACGAGACGGTGCCGCCGCCGACGCAGACGTGGTCGACGTAGGCTGCTTTTTCTATGCCGAGGTCTTGGAGACCTGCGACGGCGCCGGCGATGTCGACGAGGATGTCGGCGGCTTCGTGCAGGACGGCGCCATTCTCGGAGGCGTGGTGTTGGAGGTGGGGGTCGTGGCGGAGTCGAGGGTCGTTTCGGTGGACGTGGTCTTCGGCCGCACAGAGGGCGGCGAGGATGCCCCGGGCCATCGAAGCATACTGGTCGGAGAAATCGCGGTCTTCGATGACGTCGTCGAGGAGCCTTTTGGCCTCGTCTTCGTGGAGGTGGGCGTCGTCTCGCGCGAGCGTGATGTCAAGGGAGCAGGCGTCCTTTTCCTTTATGAGTTTCACCTTCGCTTCGCCGAGGAGGTTCCCGGCATACGTCATTGATCCAAGGACTCTCACAGGGCTCGCCCCGCAGGCGATGAGGCCCGCGCAGCAGATGTCGCCTGCGATGCCGTTTCGGGTGTCGATGACGAGTTCCATTTTTTCTAGTCTTCGAGGATGATGCGGTCGACGGTTATCTGTTTGCCGCTCTTTTCTTCGACCTCCCGGTTCCTGCATTTAGGGCATTCGAGGAGGTAGGTCGTGTGGCCGAGGCCTTCGACGTCGACTTGTCCCAAGTAGCCGCACTGACACGAAATCGAGGCACGACCCACCGACACACACGCCTTTGCGGTGATGCCCTGCTGCTTGAGGAGCTCCTCTATCCAGAAGGCGAGGTTTTCGGCAGACAGCAGGAGGAGCTCGCCGACGGTGACGCGGATTTCCTGCAGGGACCCTTTCTTGTCCCTCGCTGCATCGACGACGACCTCGACGACCTGGTTGGCGACGGCGATATCGTGCATTTATTACCTCTTCATTCGCTTGTTTGTATCCTATGGACTTAGGGCTTTTAATGAGTGTGCTTCACATCCAGGGGGTCGGCGTCGACATCGCCGCCATCAACGCGGAGGATGCCAAACGCGTCCGGGCGCTCCTCAAAGATCACGACATCGCCTCATTTGATATCTCGGGGTCCATCGGCAGCGGCAAGACGCTGCTCGTCGAGAGACTCATCGAGCACTTCAAAGGCAAGCGGGTCGCCGTCCTCGTCGGTGACATCGACGCGCGCTACGACGCCGAACGCGTGAGGAAACACGGCGTCCCCGTCGCAGCCATCAACACCGGCAAGGACTGCCACCTCGACGCCCACCGCGTGATGCACGCACTCGAGGAACTCGACCTGGAATCCATCGACGTCCTCTTTGTCGAGAACGTCGGCAACCTCATCTGCCCCACCGACTTCGACCTTGGAGCAGGCTACCGCATGGTCGTCGTGTCCGTCACCGAAGGCGACGACACCATCAAAAAACAACCAGCCATCTTCGCAGGCTGCGACCTCACCCTCGTCAACAAGATAGACCTCGATAGCGATGGAATAGCAGACACCCTCCTCGAAGACGCCATCAAAGCCGGAAGCAAAAAGGCACTAGCGACGAGCTTGAAGACCAGCGAGGGGATGAGGGAAGTCTATACACTCGTGCTTGAATGCATTGGTAACCGGAGCTGAATAATTTCTCCTCTGTTTAATCCTACAGGACACCCTCACCCTTTTCCTATTCTTCGAGGTAGTGTTTTCCTTTGTCGGTGAGGGTGTATGCTTTGCCGGTCACGTCTGCGCCGCAGAATTCTCGGCTGCTGCACATGAGGCAGTTGCCTGATTTGACGTTGGAATCTGTTTTTTCGATGGAGAGGTATCCTTTCTCGATCAGGGTTGCAATCGATCCTTCAAGCGCTGATTCTTCGGTGTCGAGTTTTTCTGCGAGTTCCTTGAAGCTGGCGACCTCGCCGTTGTCTATCAACTGCAGGATTTCTTTGAGCATGGTGTTCACCTAGTTTTTGTTTGTGAGGGGTATGAGGCCGGGGAGCGCGACGACGGCGAGGGCCAGTTCTGCCCGTGCGTCATCCATGGGGGTCCAGGGGGGGTCTTCCTCCCCCTTTTTTTTTCTCCTATTCCCTCGGCATCAGCTACTGCAGCTTCTTCGAGTGGTTCTTCCTCTTCCACAGGCTCTAGTGGAGCAACAATGTTTTCTCCGAACCAGGTGGTTGCGATAAGGCTCGCGTAGAGCCCGCCAAAGACCAGGGCCAGAAGCGTGCCGCCTATCACATAGGACATTCCCTCGGCTTTTCCGGCAAGGAGTTCCGGAAGGCTGTAGAGGTAGGTGGCTGCTATGATGATGAGTGCCAATCCCCCGAAGAGGTCTGCGGGTATGTATGGTTGCTCTTCAATCCATCCCATTCCTGCAGAGGCTTCAACGGCACCAGTGTAGCCGAAGAGGAGGGCCATAACCATTGCGTATAGGCCGATTATCAATCCCTTTGATGTGTTCATTTCCATTTCATTCACCTGTTAGTATCCGATTGCGTTGCCGATGACGACGATGCCGAATGCCATGGCGTAGGCGAGCACGAGGCCGTATCCTATGGAGAACAGCGTCCACTTCCAGGAGTCTGTCTCTTTTTTGACGACGCCGACGACGGCGAGGCAGGGCATGTAGATGAGGACGAACACCATGTAGGCGAAGGCTGTCAGGGGCGTGAAGGCTCCTTCTGCGACGAGGACTTGTTGGATGGATGCTTCGTCTTCGCCGACGCCGTAGAGGATGCCGAAGGTCCCCACCACGATTTCTTTGGCGAGGAATCCTGAGACGAGGGCGACGTTGGCTTTCCAGTCGAAGTGGAGCGGTGCCGTTAGCGGCTCGAATGCTTTTCCTATCATGCCTGCATAGGAGGCTTCTATGTCGTCGCCGACGCCCCAGGGGTGGCTGGTGACGAACCAGACGAAGATGGCGCCGACGAGGAGGACGGTCGCCGCCCGTTTGAGGAAGATGATCGCCTTCGCCCACATGTGGAGGAGGGTGCTTTTGGGGTCGGGCATCTGGTAGGGGGGCAGTTCTAATATGAAGGGTGCCGGTTTGCCGGGCAGGAGGAATACTCGGAAGAGGAGGGCCATGAGGATGGCGAGGGCTATGCCGAGCACGTAGATGACGAAGATGACGGAGCCTGCCCGAGCGCCGAAGAAGGCGCCCGCCAAAAGGACGTAGACGGGGAGCCGGGCGCCGCAGCTGATGAGGGGGTTGACGAGGATGGTGATGAGCCTGTCTTTTTCGCTTTCGATGCTGCGGGTGGCCATGATGGCGGGGGCGTTGCAGCCGAATCCCATGAGCATGGGGATGAAGCTTCGCCCGTGCAGGCCGAGTTTGTACATGAGCTTGTCCATGACGAATGCTGCGCGGGCGAGGTAGCCGCTGTCTTCAAGAAATGACAGCGCCAAAAAGAGTGTCATGATGGGTGGCAGGAATATGAGGATGAATCCCCAGCCGCCGATGATGCCGTCGACGAGAAGTGAATCCAACCATTCGTTGGGAATCAATCCATCGACTGCTCCCCCCAGGTGGGCGAAGAAGAAGTCGATGAGGTCCATGAAGGGGCCAGATGCTTCGAATGCGAACATGAAGGTTGCCCACATCAAAGACAGGAATATGGGTATGCCCAACACCTTGTTTAAGAGGACTTTGTCGAGCATGTCTGAGACAGTTATTTTCTTTTTTGGAGGTTTTTTTGAGACTTTTCCGGCTATTTTGGTGAGGGCAGAATATCGTGCGTCGGCCACCTCCATCTCCAAGTCGTCGCCGACTTCTTTTTCGATGCTTTTTATCGTTTGCTGGATTGCTTCATTTTGGCTTGAATGCTTGAGGAGTTCGTTTGTTTCTTCATCGTTTTCGAGAAGCTTTATCGCAGTCCACCGGGAAGACGCGGTTTCGAGGAGGCTTTCGTCTTTCACAACTAGGTATTCAAGTGACTGGATGTGTTCTTCCAAGTCTCCATAGCCGAGCGCATTGTCTTTTTTCGCGGATTGTTTTGAGGCTGCAAGGATTGCATCTTTGAGTTCTGGCAATCCTTTGCCTTTGGTGGCAATCGTTGGTATCACCGGTATGTCGAGGAGGTCGCCAAGTTTTTTGGGGTCCAGCGTGTAGCCAGTGTTTTCGGCGACATCCATTTTGTTTAAGGCAATGACCATGTTTGCGCCTGCTTCTATGAGAAGCGAGGTGAGGTAAAGGTTTCTTTCCAGGTTGGATGCGTCGACGATGTCGACGACGACGTCGGGGTTTTCTTTGAGAATGAAGTCACGGGCGATTTTTTCGTCGATGGCGTGGGCGGTGAGGCTGTAGGTGCCGGGAAGATCGAAAACGTGGAATTCTTGTCCTCCGTGTTTGAGTGTGCCTTCCTTTTTTTCGACGGTGACGCCGGGCCAGTTCCCGACGTGTTGCCTGGAGCCTGTGAGTGAATTGAATATGACTGTCTTGCCGACGTTGGGGTTTCCTATTAATGCAATGTGTTTTTCCATGTTATGCCTCGACGAGTATCTTCATGGCCACGCCGTGGCCTAAAGCGATTTTTGAATCGTGTACTTGTACTAAGACGGGGCCTCCGAGTGAATGCAGCATTCTTACTTTTTCGTTTCGGTGTAGTCCCATCTCTACTATGCGTTGCATGAAGTTTCTTCCGTTGGTGTAGTCAACTATCGTTGCCTCTTCCCCTTCGCCGAGAAATGCGAGAGGCATGGGTGTGTGGAGTCCCCTGATGCTTGCCTGGCACCGGTGGCTGTGGCGTTGGGTCATCGGTCTACGGCCTCCACGATAACGTGTCGTGCGTCGTTTTTCCTGAGGCCGAGTTTGTAGCCTTTTATCTCGAATTCGACGGGGTCTCCGAGTGGCGCCGTCCGTAGGATGGTGAGGGGGGCGCCGCGGACCAGTCCCATGTCCATCAAGCGTTTCTTGGTGGCGTTGGGCCCGGTAACCGTTTTCACGCGTCCCGTTTGTCCGGGGCTCATGGTGTCAAGTGGTGTGTCATTCATTTTAGCCTTTCCTAATCTTAGGGATTAGGTAATAGAAATATTGGTCACTAATTCTTGTAGGAAAAAGGGTCAAGAAACTATAATTCTTAGGCATTAGCACCATAATCCTAAGAAATGTCGTGTCTTTTTAAGATAGGTTCACCTAATGATTGGTCTATGAGAGAGATAAGCAACGTCATGGAGGACTACCTTGAGGCCATCTACCAAATAAGCCAGAAACGAGGATTCGTCAGGACCATCGACGTGGCACGCTCCCTGAACGTCAGCTCCCCCACCGTCACCCAGATGCTCCACAAGCTATCTGAGAGAGAACTCATCAACTACGAACCCTACACGCCAGTCACCCTGACCAAAGAAGGAGAAAAGATCGCGAGATCCATCTACTCACGGCACAAAACGCTCACCAAACTCCTCAACATCATATTGGTGTCAGACCGCATCGCCGAAGAGGACGCCTGCAAGATGGAGCACATCCTTCACCCGGAAACCATAGAGCAATTCGGCAAACTCGTCGAATTCGTTGAAAAGGCGCCGCATCACCCGAATTGGCTCGAGCATTTCAAGGAATTCTGCGCCACGGGAGACTACGAATGCCACCACAGACGCGAGTGACTCAGGGGCCAAACACGCATCCCAAAGGCGTGACTCCGTTGACGGTGGTCACAGGATCTCTGGAATGAGCGTTCTCAGGGTGTAGGCGAGGCCTGAGGCGATGATGAGGTGGGGGAAGTAGGCGATGATTTTTTTTGGAAATGGCAGGCTGGTGCCGGTTTTGAGGGTGATGAGCTCTCCGAGGCCGAGGAGCAGGGGGGCGGCATAGGCGAGGTGGTGGTTGGTCGTCTGCAGGAGGCCGAACACGAACAGCGAGGCGCTGCAGGGGATGAGGGCGAGGGTGAGGGGGGAGAGGCCACGTTGCGTGAGGTGTCGTTCGAGGAAGTAGGACAGGCCCACGAGGATAACGAGGACGCCGGCGTAGCGGAAGAGCTTCTTGAAGGCCTCTATTGCCAGAAACAGCACCGCGTAGGTCGACAGGATATGCAGCGCTCCCGCCTTTATCCAGAGGAGATGGTCGCGTTGTATCTCGGATGCGAGGGTGATGGGGGCGAGGAGGTTGAAGAAGTCGCCGGTGAGGGCGAAGAAGATGCCTAATACGATGAGCAGGGGCGCGAGCAGCAGGGGGGTGTCGGGGATGGAGTATCCCCCGATTGTGGAGCCTGTCGCATCGGCCTCTTTCGATGGGGCGCGTGCCTGAGACTGTTTGGCTTTTCTTTCGGCTATCGGCGGATAGCCCTCGAACCCCCGGATGGTCGTGAGGATGGGGATGCCTGCCCAGTAGTCCTCAAACAGCGTGTTCCTTTGGATTTTGAGCCGCGGGCAGTGGTGGTAGATGGAGAGGTGGGTCTCCATGTCCTGATATTTGAAGGGGTCTTGCATGTAGACGTGGTAGCTGCAGTTCTCCAAGACGAAGTTCCGTTGCAGGTAGGCAAGTGACACGTCCTGCCAGTGGAGGGCGATTATGACGATCTCGTTCTCGCGGCCCTCGATTTCCACGATGGGGTGCGGATGGGCGTCGACATGCCCTGCATATGCTGCCAAGA
>CAYUFO010000090.1:0-7089 GCA_964443985.1 uncultured archaeon
AGCATGAAGGCCACGCCCTCGCCCGCCGCGAGCCCCAGCATCGAGAAGACGACCTCGGCGCCCCCCTCGGTCACGCCGAGCCCCGAAGGCAGCGGCACGAACAACAGGGCAGTCACCAACTGATACATCATCAAACAGTCCAGAAAGGAGAGCCCCAACCCAAGCGAGCGGTTGAGGAAATACCACTGCAGGCCCAAGGGCAGCCACCCCAGAAAGCCGATGACGACGACCCCCGCCGTCTTCCTAAGCGATATCTGTCGAGCCGCCACCTGCATGTTCCTGACGTAGACGAGCACCCGGTTGACGAAGGGGACGGGCCCCAGAAGGCGACGGGGGAGCTCGGAGTAAAGCGACGCCGCGATGAACAAGACGATGGCGAGCGGGAAGAACGACACGGCGAGGAAGAGCGCCCGATACGCTTCGATGGGCATCGTGAACGAGAAGTACAAGGTCGCCATGAGCGCGCTCACCGCCCGAAGCGACAGGTAGATGCCCTGTACGAACGTCAAGACCCCCATGTTCGCCGTGATGCCGGTGCCGAGCTTTCTGGCAAGCGAATGGGCGGCATAGTAGTAGCCAACCCTCCCCGGCGTCGGCACGCTGTAGAGGAGACCGCACATGTGCGTCGACAGATAGTCGCGAAAGCGCAGCTTTCCCCGGTCGTTGAGCAGCGTCATCAACACGAAGGCGCCGAAGCAGTCGGCTGCGAAATACGCCCCCGCCGCCAGCACGAAGTACACGGGGTCGACGCGCACCAATACGCTCCACACGCGGGCTGGACCCATGAGGGCGATGACGGCGGCGAGTATGACGAAGCCGAGGGCGAAGGAGAGGGCGTCCCAGCGACGCCTCATCCCCGCGTCCTCCGCACCCGGTAGAGCGTGAAGACCTGGCCGGGATTCTCCTCGCGCACCAGCCGGTAGGCCTCCTCGAGCTCGTAGTTCTTGTGCATGGCGGCGCACACGCCGTCCTTGTGCGGGGGAAACAGGCACCATGCCCCCTCGAGGTAGTAGACGCAGCCGCCGCTTTCGGCGAAGACGCGGTCCATGACGGGCGCGTTGCTGCCGTACCACGTCTGCAGGCCCCCCTTCCCGTTGATGAGGAAGATGCTCGGCGTATGCGTCAAGACAAAGCAGCCTTCGGGGACGTCGTCCATGTGCTCATAGACGAAGTCGTGCATGTCGCGGGCGTACTGGGCCTGCTGGTCGGGCACCGTGACGTACTCCATCGTCGACTGCAGGCTCAGAAACGAGACGAGGACGACGATGAAGGGGAAGAGATGGCGGTCGCCCGCCGTCTTCTCGATGGCGCTCCCCAGGCGGCCGAGGCCGTAGGCCGCCACGACGAGCACGGGCACCGAGTAGATGTTGGCAAAGCGGGTGCCGATGCCCCCGGAGAGGACCCCGCCCGCGTAGAAGAAGGTGAACAGCACGAAGAAGAGGGCGAACCACACCCCGCAAAGCAGCAGCAGCCTGCGGGCGAACAGACCCGCATAGACGACGCCGCAGGCGGCAAAGACGGTGAATGCCTGCGGATACATGGCGCCGTTGAGCCAGTACCTGCTCATCTCGGGCCACTGACGCTCGGCGACCTGCCAGCTGAACTTGTTGTCGCGGCCGCCCGCACCCCAGTCGTCGGTTTCCTCCGCGTGCTTGAGGTGGGCGACGTGCGGGGTGACGAGCAGCGCGAACACCATCCACGGCAGCCAGAAGCGCATCGAGGCGAGAGTGGAAAGACGATTCTCTTTGTACAGGAGGACGGCAAGAAAGCACACGATGCCAAAGATCGCGGATTCCGGCCGCGACTGGACGGTGAAGGCGAGCGATACCGTCGCCAAAAGGAGCACCGGAAAGCGGTCGAGGCGCACGTAGGCCAGGAAGAAGATGAGGCTTGCAAGCGCGAAGAACACGAAGAAGAGCTCCACCGAGATGCTCGCCGACCACACGATGTGGCTGGGGAGCAGCGCCAAAAGGAACGCCGCATAGAGCGCCGTCCGTTCATTGTCGGTGAGCAGGTAGACGACGAAGAATAGCAACGCCACCGACGCCACCCCGAAGAACGTGAACAGATGGAACACCAAAGGATTCGAGGGCCACAAGAGGGCGTAGAGGACGGCGACGAAGAAGGGATATGCGTTGGGCTCCTTGTTGAGGATGCCCTCCCGGCACTCCGTCGGCGTCCCGTAGTTGCACAGCTCGGACTTCCCCTCCGATGCGATGACATTGGCGATGCCGATGTAGAGGTCCTCGTCGAAGAAGATGCGGTGCGTCTGGGGCACGACGCCGACCCGAAACAATGCCGCGACGACGAGGATGAGCACGAGGGCGACCCACGTGTTCTTGTCGATGCCCGAAAACAGGGCAGCGACGCGGCGGGCGTTGACCGCAAAAAGCGCGAGGTAGGCGGCGAAGATGAGGGCGAGGAATGCGGGAAGCACGTACTTGAAATCCTGATTGGTCGCACCCCAGTCGAAGACGTGCAGGGCCCCATAGCCGAGCATGGCGCAGAAGCTCGCGGCGATGAGCGCGGGCAGTATGCCGTGGGCCATGTCCAGCACCGATGAATCCTTCCCGAACGCCATGGTCACTCCCTACTTCAATTCGACGAGATAGTCGCCCATGCCCATCACCGGCGACTTGCTTCTCACCATCATGTCCAGGGCGTCGGCGGGCGAGGCAACGATGGGATAGCCGTGGAGGTTGAAGCTCGTGTTGAGGACGACGCCGTCGCCCGTCCGCTTTTTGACCTCCTCGATGAGGCGCCGATAGCGGGGATTCTCGCCTGCGAGCATCTGGGGGCGCGCCGAGCCGTCGACGTTGAGGACGGCCCCGATGCGGTCGCGGAACTCGCGTTTGGCCTGGTAGCCCATCGTCATGAAGCGGTCGACGTCGTCGACGCGCTCGAAGAGCCTTTCGGCCTCCTCCTCGAGAAGCGACGGGCAGAAGGGCTGAAACCAGCTCCGTTTCTTGACCTGGATGTTGAGCTTCTCCTTGGCGTCGAGGTCGCCTGCGTGGGCGAGGATGCTGCGGTTGCCGAGCGCCCTGGGCCCGAACTCCATGCGGCCCTGATACCAGAGCGCGAACTGGCTGCCCGCAATCTGTTCGCCGATGTATTCGGGCAGGTCGTCGCGGCGCTCGAAGCTCACGGGATGCTCGCGCAAGGCCTGCTCGATGTCGGCTTCAGAATACTCCATGCCGAAGTAGAGGTCGTCGATGCGCTTGGGCTTGGCGCCCTCAAGGCGCCGGCTGGCATCGAGGGCGCTGCCCACGGCGAGGCCTCCGTCGCCCATGTGGGGGAACACGAACCACTTTTTGAGGTTCGGCAGGTAGCGGACCTTCATGTTGACCTTGATGTTTGAGGCAATGCCGCCGCTCCACGCCACGTTTTTGACGCCGGTCTCGTCGATGGCGTTCTCGAAGAGCCGGGTGATGTGGACTTCGAGGGTGTTTTGCGCCATGTAGGCGAACTCCTCGCGGGGCGTGTTCCACAGGATGCGCTTGAGGCGGTCGAACTTCTCGGTCGTCGAATACTTGCAATGCACCTTCATGCCGTCGACGCTAAACCAGTCGAGGAGCTTGTTCTCTTTTTCGCTCATCTCGTAGGTGAAGTCGGCGAGCGCCATGACCTTGCCTTCGTCTTCGAGCTCGCGCATGCCAAGGAGCGTGGTGACCTGTTCGTAGAAGAGGCCGAAGCTGTCTTTGCCTTGGATGTCGCTCACGCGCTCGACGTCTCCGTTGTCGAAGACGCTGACAGATCCCGCGAGCCCGTCGCCGATGCCGTCGAGGGTGAGGACCAGCGACTTCGGAAAGCCCGCGGCCATGGCGGCAGCCGATACATGCGCCATATGGTGGTCGACGACGTCGAGGGCGTAGCCGCCGTCCCTGAAGCCGAGCCTTCTGAGCTCGCGGCGCATGAGGGCGCTTGAGAGGGCCCGGCACCCCGGCCACTCTTTGAACTCCGTGAAACGGTACTTGAAGCGGCGCCTGAGGCCCTCGAAGCGGGGCTGCTCTATCTTGCGGCGGCGAAACTGGTAGTAGCGGTCCTTGAGGAAGGGGAGGGCGCGCGTCAGCGTCTTGGCGAGGTCGGTGGTGTTGTAGGCGACGACGTCGATGTCGGCGGGGGAGAGTTCGAGGTAGGCGAGGCACGCCTTGATCGACTCGCGGGGGAATCCGACGTGGAGCTTCCTTTTGGTGATGCGCTCCTCGTTGATGGCTGCAAGGACGACGCCGTCCTCGACGACGGCGGCTCCCGCGTCGTGTCCGTCCCAGATGCCCAGAATCTTCATGGTCGCCTTAGATGGTGCTTCTGATAAAATGGAAGCCGGTTCTTATAAGTGCAGGCAGGCGCCGGACGCCGTAGTAGGAGAGGATGCCCCAGAGGATGCCCGGGCGCAGGTAGAACCTCCGATAGGCCCTGCTTCGCGCCCCCTCGAGCTCGAGGTCGGCATTTATCTGGTTGTGGGAGTATTCGAAGCTCTTCCAGTCGATGTCGTCGTGGCGTTTTTTCCCTTCCGGCAGCCCCTCGAAGAGATCGCTTCCCGGATGCGGCGTGGCGATGTAGAACTCGGCGAAGTGCAGGGGGAGCCGCTTGGAGAAGGCGATGGTCTCCTCCATGGAGTCGGGCGTCTCGCCCGGCAAACCGAAGATGAAGTGGCCGATGGTGGCAAGCCCGGCCTTGCGGGCCATGGCGACGGCCTTCTCGGCTTGCCCGACCTTCGTCTTCTTGCGGGCGGCGTCGAGGATGTCCTGGCTGGCCGATTCGATGCCGAAGGACACGGCTGTGCAGCCGGCCTCGGCCATCGCCGAAAACATCTCGAAGTCGACGGTGTCGACGCGGCTGTTGCAGACCCACGTGATGTCGAGCTTGCGTCGGGTGATTTCTGCGCACAGGTCGAGGACGTAGCGCTTGTCGAGGGTGAAGGTTTCCACGAAGAAGAAGAATGTTGAGATGCCGAGCTTCTTGGCGTACTCTATTTCTTTCATGACCTGCGCCACCTTCTTGGTGCGAAACCGCAATCCATAGTAACCCGGCGACACGCAGAAGCTGCATTGGTAGGGGCAGCCGCGGCCCGTCGCCACCATGACGTAGCGTTCGTTGGTGACGGGCATCAGGTAGCGGTCGAGGTCGACGAGGTCCCAGGCGGGCACCGGCAGGTAGTCGACGTCGTCCATCTCGCGGCGCGGGTTGGTGTGGACCTCTCCCCGGTCGTCGCGGTAGACGAGGCCGCGGACCTTGCGCCAGTTTTCCTCATTTGCCATCTCGTAGACGGTGTATTCGGGCTCTCCCACGACGACGGCGTCGACGTACGGCTTTTTTATGAGGTCGGCGGCAAACTGGGAGACGTGGACGCCGAAGAGGACGAATCGAATCCGGGCGGTCTTGTTCTTCAATTCCTCGACGATGGCGAGGTCGTTTATGATGGTGGGCGTCGACGTGTTGACGACGACGAGGTCGGGGTCGAAGCCCATGACGGCGCGTTCGACGTCGGCGCGGCTCTTGCCGGCCCCCATCGCGTCGAGGAGCCGCACCTCGTGCCTGTCCCGCATCAATCCCGCCATCTGCGCCAACGTCAACGGCGGATACACGCTCTGAAACACCGCCGCCCGATGCTGGCAACGACTCTCCTTGACGTACTTTTCGGAAGCCGGGGGATTCAACAAAAAAACCTTGATTTAGACCACCATGAACTTGACTTTTAAGGATTGTATGTGTTGGTTTATATGTCACCTACCATGAAAAATGGGAGAGTACTTCTGCTAATCGCCTTGTTGTGTGTGGCCTGTCTCGGTTGCATCTCGCCCCCGCAGCAGACTGGGCCTGCATCAATGTCGAAAACTCAACATGAGGTGGCCGAATTGGATTACGTATGCCGTGGCTGCAATGTATTGTTCCTCACGCTTGAGACCCTCAGGTCAGACCATGTCCACTCGCTCGGCTACCCCAGAGAAACGACTCCAAGATTGGACGAGTTCGGAGAAGAAAACATCCTCTTCGAGAACGCTTTCGTCCAGGCACCCTGGACGCTCCCCTCCGTCGCCTCTATGTTGACTTCTCGGTATCCCGTTGGGCACGGAGTCACCGGGCCAAAGTCGATTTTTGACGAGAATCTCACCACCTTGGCAGATATTCTCCGGCAGGAGGGCTATTACACCCACTACAACTACAACGCCTGGTTCCCGCTTGAAGACCTGGGATTCGGTCAGGGCTTCGAGGAGCGCGGAGCCGGGGGGAATGCAGAGTCATTCACGACAAAGACCTTAAAGACAATAGATGGCCACAAAGACGGGAGATTCTTCATATGGCTCCACTACAACGAGCCGCACCAGCCATACGATCCACCAAAGGGATACACCGACTTTTTTTACGCTGAGGATATCCCGCAAAAATACAGGGAAACCAGCAGGAGAACCTGCGCAGCCACAAATTACTCCGAGCAGGAACTTGAGTATCTACGGGCGTTATATGACGCTGAAATAAGATTCATGGACGAACACATCGGCGGACTAATCGACGGACTAAAAGAGAGAGGTCTCTACGAGAACACCATAATCGTCATAATCGCAGACCACGGAGAAGAATTCCAGGAACACGGCGGATGCGACCACGGACACACTCACTTTGAAGAACTGGTTCACGTTCCATTTTTCATGAGAATCCCAACACTGGATTTCAATGCAAGGGTTTCCAGTCAGGTCCGGGGGGTAGACATCATGCCCACAATCCTTGACGTACTCAACCTGTCGGATGGCGAAGTTGACGACTTGGGTGGGGTAAGCCTCATACAGGTGGTCTCTGGCCGTCAGATTCAGGACCTGCCGGCCTATATGGGTGCGATACATCCTTCCTACGGGCCGGAGCTCAAGGCGCTGAGGTACAAAGGCTACAAATTAATCCACAGGCCACAATCCTCAAGAGCTCCTGAGGGATGGGAGCTCTACGATTTGGGGTCGGACCCCGGTGAACAGAAGAATATCTACGGCGAAAACAACGAGATAGAACAGGAACTCAGACAACTGCTCTCGAACTTCATGTCACAGAATAAGACAAAACAAACGACAAACGAAATAGAATACGGCAAACAAATAGAGG
>CAYUFO010000091.1:0-7071 GCA_964443985.1 uncultured archaeon
CAGGTCGCCGCCATCGACACGGTGCGAGACATTGAAGAGATTCGGGCCTTCGATATCGACGAGGGCAGGAAGAAGGCGTTCTGCGAGAAGATGGCGGAAACCTATGACGTTTCTGCGAGGCCCGCTGGCTCCATTGAGCAGGCAGTGTCAGGCGTCGATGTCCTGTCCACGATCACGCCCGTTAGGGACCCTATCATCAGGGCGGAATGGATAACCCCCGGCACGCACCTTAACGCCATGGGCGCGGATGCCGAGGGTAAGCAGGAGTACGAGTCGGCGGTGCTCACGCGGGCGGATGTCTACGTGGACGACTGGGCGCAGGCGAGCCATTCGGGAGAGATAAACGTCCCGCTGTCGCGGGGAGAGGTCGCGCGAGACGACATCCGTGGCGGGCTCGGCGACGTCGTGGCGGGAAAGATTCCCGGAAGGGCCAGTGACGAACACGTTACGTTATTTGATTCAACGGGTCTTGTCTTGCAGGACCTGGTGACGGGATACGTCGTCTATGGCAAGGCAAAGGAGCAGTCGCTTGGCGTGGTAAGGGACTTCGTGAGCCCTTCCCGATTAGAACAGTGATTATTTTTCCACCGCACTCTTGGGCCGGTTGTTTTTAAGCAAACGTCGATTGCATGACTGCAATGCGATACGACGACGCCTACATCCTCAGAAAGCTTCGGGTCGAGCGCGGCGGACACCGCCCCCAGCAACCCATAGGCTTATGGATGGGCAGACCAGGCACCGCGGGCATGCGACACACCAACCAACCGCCCTACGCAACCCCCGCAGCCTGACGCAGGACGGCTCTGACCCCCGCCCTCCTGCGGCCCATCTACCCACCTAGGGGACGGAGACTGACGGACAGGAGATTCCAGCCCCCGAAGAGATTCGCGCACTGGCAGCCGCCGCAGACCTGGAACCGCCGTTCATCGCTGCCGATAGTGCCTCGAAGCGGTGAGGTGCAAGTGACGTTCCATCGATGCCATCCGTCCGGAAAACCGTAAACCGTTACCGTTTGCGTTGAAACATTCGACACCGCCCGCGAGTCACTCTCCACACCATTGACCCAGAGCGTGCAGTTGGCAGGGAGGTCGGGATAGGAGACCGAATAGGAAAACGGGACCGTCCCGCTCGCGATGCAACTGTTTTGCGCTGGCGATGCGAGCGTGATCCCCGCAGGATCCTGGGCATAGACGAAGTAGCGCTGCACGTTCGCTCCCGTGGCGACGAAGACGTTCCCGCGATCGTCGACGGCGACGTCCCACGGGTCGGTGATGTTGCCCCTTCCCGTGAAGCTGTAGTTGTGGGTGCCGTCGCTGTTAAATATCTGGATGCGGTCGTTTTCGCCGTCGGCGACGTACAGGCGGCCCTCAAGGTCGACGGCGATGCCCCTTGGATTGTCGAATAGGCCGGCTCCGCTGCCCGTCCCCCCAAGGACGTTTTGGATGACGCCTGCGGAGGAAAAACTGGTGACCGTATCGGCAAACCGGTCTGAAACGTAATAGGAGCCGTCGCTTTGGTGGGCTATCGAGTAGGGAAACGCAAACGACGCCGTGAGGGTCTGTAGGTGGCTGAAGCCAGGGTAGGCAGCGAACACTTCGAAGCGGCCGTTGCCCGAATCGGCAACGTAGACGGCATCGGAGCGGGAGACGGCCACATCGTGGGGGAGGTAGAGCGGGCTGGCGTTCCGTCCCGTATTCGAGACAAGAAGCGCATTGTCGGTGTCCAAGACAACAAAGGAGTTGTTTCCACGGCTTGCCACATACAAGCGGTCGCTGGTGTCGCGGGCAAGGCCGACGGGCCGCTCGAGGATGCCCGCTCCGATGGTGGCGGAAAGCGAGCCTGCGTACGTGAATCTGCGGACCAGGCCGCCGTCGTAGTCGGACACCCAGACGCGGTCCTCGAGGACCGACGGGTAGACGCCGCGGGCGTTTCCGACCGAGGGATAGATTTTGTCGGGGAGGAGTTCCGTGACGGTGAGGTTCGCCGAGGCGTTGTTGTTGAGTTCGTTGAGCTCGGCGGCGGCGTCCCCGGTGTCGACGGCGCAGGTCACCGTATGCGCCCCGATTCCCAGGGCGAGCCAGGCGAATGATACGTTCACCGATGAATTGGCTGGGAGGTCCAATGTGAATGTGGCGGCGGTTTCGTCGTCGACGGCGCAGGTGACGGCGATGCCGCTGACGGCCTGGTAGCCGATGTTGTCGACTTGGGCGGTGACGTTGACGGTCTTGAACTCGACGGGCGTCGAGTCGTTGAAGAACACGTTCGCCGCCCCGATGGTGAGTTCGGGGAGCGCGGGATAGCTGAGGGCGTAGACGAGCACCCGGTCGTTTTCGCTGTCGGCGACGGCGAGGCGGTCGCGGGCAGGGTCGTAGGCGACGTCCCAGGGCTGGTTGAAGCTGTAGGTGCCGGTCCCCCCGCTCCCGAAGGAGTAGTTCAACTGGAGGTCGGGGTTGTAGATTTTGACGCGGTTGTTGCCGGTGTCGGCGATGTAGAGGCGACCGTCGTCGTCGACGGTGACGCCCTGGGGCAGCGAGAAGTGGAGTGGTCCGCTCCCCGGTTCTCCGAATGCGTGCTGGAAGGCTCCATCGGCGTTGAATACCTGGATGCGGTTGTGGCCGGGCTCTTCGACTTCGCCGCTGTCGGCCACGAATATGCGGCCGGTGTAGTCTGCGACAACGGATCCGGGATGATAGAATTGGCCGTCTGCGAGGCGGTCTGAGGCGTTGAGTGCTTCGTCGCCGATGACGAGGCGCAGGGAGTGGTCGACGTCGAAGACTTGGATGCGGTGGTTCCATGTGTCGGCGACGTAGACGCCGCTTGCGTCGACGTGGACGTCTTCAGGGTAGATGAATTTTCCATTGTCGTCGCCGTGTTCTCCGAGGGATTCCGAGTAGTTATAGGTGCCGCCGGTATTCTCAAAGATGGCGATGCGGTCGCCGCCGCGGTCGGCGACGTACAAACGGTTGCCGCTGGCGGCAAGGCCGAAGGGGTCGGTGAGTTCCCCATCGTCGTAGAGGCTGCTGTCTAAGACGTAAACTTGGCTGCCGTTTTCGGCGAATACGTGGATGCGGTAGCCCCCTTCACCGCCGCGGTCGGTGGAGGATGTCACGTAGAGGAGGCCATCGGCGTCGTAGGAGACGCCGCGGGGCTCGTCAAGGACTGGACTGCCCGTGAGCGTGTGAAGGTGGATGGCGTTGACTGAGGCGTGGACGGTGGCAGGGAGTGCGAGGGTGAGAATGAGCAGCAGGGACAGGTATCGGCGCACGGCAATCATCGCTTGGGCCGCCCTCAGAGGTCGCTTGAGAACGCCATGAGGTTCCATCCCGAATAGAATTGGTGGCACTCGTTTGAGACGGCGCAGACCGTGAAGCTCCAGGAGGCCTGGGCGGCGTTGCCGCTGTCGTCGGTCGCCGAGAAGACGGCGTCGTGGCCGCCGTCGGTGAGGTTTGAGGGTGGCGTGTAGCAGTAAGTGGTGGCGTCGGTCCAGCTTCCGGCGACCGGGGAGCCGTCGAGGGTGAGGATTGCCGAGGCGACGCTGCCGTCCGCGTCCAGTGCGGTCGCGCAGACGGCGGGGGTGGCGTCGCCGGTGAGGCTGCCGGAGGAGGGCGACTGCACGGAGACGATGGGGGCGGTGATGTCGAGGTCGATGGCGTATATCTGAAAGACCTGGACGCGGCTGTTCTCGGTGTCGGCGACGTAGAGGCGGCCGCTCGCGTCGATGTCGGCGCCGCGGGGGGCGTTGAACTGCCCCTCACCTGACCCCTTCCCATCGGCGGCCTCGAGGTTGCGGCCGAAGGTGACGTTGTGGCTGCCGTCGGGGTTGAGGATGTGGATGGAGTTGTTGCAGGTGTCGACGACGTAGATGCGGCCTTCGAGGTCGACTGCGACGTCGCCGGCCCGGTCTGATGAATCGGTATAGCATTCGGAAAAGCCGAAGTCGTGGGTGTAGGTCGCGTTGAGGGTGCCGTTGAGGTGGTAGCGGCGCACTTCGTTGTTTTGGGCGCTGACGACGTAGAGGTGGTCGGCGGTGACGTAAAGGCCGGTGGGATCGGGGACGCTGATGTCTGAGAGGTGGCCGCCGTTCTCGTTGTAGACGCGGACGACGTCGTTTGCGCGCCAACTGGCGTAGATGCGCCCGTCGCTGCCGATTTCCGTGTCCGCAAGGCGGATGGTGTCTTGGTCGTCGTTGGTCCACTGCACGGTGCCGTTGGGATACAGCGAGAGGAGATAGACGTCATCGCTGTTGACGCCCGTGTTGGCCACTGCGAGGGTGTCCTCGCGTGCCCCGATGCCCTTGGCCTCCTCGAGGGCCGTCTCGTTTTCATAGTCGTCGCCGAAGGAGCCGGTGTGTTCCCCTGCCAGAGTGTAGGTGACGACCTGGCTTTGGGGGCTGTGGTCGGTGTCCATGACAAAGATGGCGAGGTCGCTTGCCAGAAGGTCGTCGATGAAGTAGCGGCCGAAGCCTTTGGTGGTGCTGTCTTCGCCGATGCGGATGAGGGCCTGGTCGGCGGTCGAGTCAAGCGCGTAGATGTCGACGGTCTGGCCGCCGACGCGCAGCCGCCACTGGCCGGTGGTGAGGGCGTCGACTTCCACCTTCGTCCACGAGTTTGCCGAGACGTTGGCGACGCGGCGCTCCCAGGTGGCGCCGTTTGCGACGCTGAGGGCGAAGCCTCCCCCGGATACGTTTTCGAGGGCGACGGTGAGGGCCGACGCGTTGGAGGTGTTGGAGGGCTTGACGGCGAGGACGGTGACGTTGTCGGTGACGTAGCCGGTGGGCACGTACAGCCAGAACCGAATCGAGTAGGGGGTGACGAGTGGGTCGTCGAGGGAGGCGTCGAGGTAGGCCTGCCGGTGGGCGTAGTCGAGGTTGACGCGAAGGCTCTGACCCCCCTCTCGGGCGTGGTCGTCTCGCAGCTCGATGCCCAGTGAGCTGGTCTCGACGACGCGATAGCCGGAGAGGTTGCCTTCGAATCCGCGCGCCAGTTCATTGCTTGGGGCTGCGGCGACGTCCTGGGGCCTGCAGAGCTTGCCGTCCGCGTCCCGGCACTCGGTGGTGACGTTGCCGTCGGTGGGGAGTACGAGGATGGGGAGCTTCGTGTTGACGGTGAGCTGCCATGGGCTTGGCGCGTGGCTGTTGCCCTCCCCGTCCCAGCAGGTCACCGTCCACTCGTAGGTGCCGTCGGGGAGGTCTTCGAGGGTGAGGTTGTTCTGGGAGGCGTTGACGGGGTCGTTGTCGGTGGCGGTCGTCGAGTAGTTGGTGCCGGTGAAGCCGTCAAGGGAGAGCGTGCACCGCTGCAGGAGGTAGTTGTCGGATGCTGTGTAGGTGAAGGTGACGGTGGCGACGCGCGATAGGGTGCCGTCGTCGGGGGCGACAAGGGCCACCACGGGGTCGGTCTCGTCGGGGGGCGTGATGATGTAGCGCAGGGGGTAGTCGCCGTCGTTGGCGTTGCTCCACTCGTCGGCGCAGCGGATGTAGAAGTCGTAGGTGTTGTTCATGGACAGGCCGGTGACGGTGACCGAGTGGTTGGTGGCGCCGGTCGCGTTGAAGGAGGCCTGGGGCATGTCGGCGTAGTCGGTGCCCGACACGTTGGTGAACCGGCAGGTGGCGTCTTCGTCGGTCGTCACCCAAAAGGATATGTTCGTCGTGTTGGAGGGGAATATGGTACGGTTGACGGGGCCGTGGGCGGTGATGTTGGGGGCGGCCCGGTCGCAGTCGGCGCCAAGGCAGAAGCGATAGTAGTTATCGCTGTTGTCGTCGTGGGTGCAGTTGCCCGCGACGTAGCCGGGGGCGGCGGCGTACGTGTAGTAGGCGAGGTTGCAGCTTTCGACCGAGTAGCGGTAGACGCCGTCGGCGAGGACGGTGGTGTTTGCGGCCGAGTGGTTGAGGCCTATCTGTCGGGGCGTGGAATTGTCCCAGACGCCGGGGGCTCCGGTGTCGTTTCGCTGGTAGTGGGCGCGGGTGTCGGCTGGTTCGTCAGTGGTCCACCGGAAGGTGACGGGGTCGGTGGCGTTGGCGTGGCTGGGGGTATGGCGGACATTTCCGATGACGGGAGGGGTGGCGTCGGCTGCGCCGAGGTAGTAGTAGCGGGAGGTGTTGTCGTTGCCGGACGTGTCGACGGCGTAGACGGAAAAGAAGACGTAGGTCTTGCCGGGGAAGGGGCCGACGGCGCCGTACCAGAAGTCGTCGACCGTGGCGTTGCGGGTGAGCGTCGCCTGCTGCCAGGCGCTCTGGTTTTCGGCATTCGTCGTGTAGTTGAGGATGACGCTGTAGACGCCCAGACAGCGGCCGCCTCGACAGTTGTTGTCGGTGACGTTGGCGGTGACGGTGTAGTTGGACGCGTTCGAGTAGATGTCGGGGTCGATGGTGACGATGTTGATGCGGGGAGCTTCGACGTCGTCTTCGGCGAGCCAGTCGACGGACTCCCGGAACCAGTCGACGACGACGCCTGCGACGGAGGCGTGGGGGTAAAAACCGAGGAGCGCCATGCGGGGGACGAATCCGCCCACGATGGGGCCCTCGTGGACGGCGGCGAGGACTTCGGGGCAGACGTTGGGCGGCGTCTCGTCGCAGTTGGCGTGGCGCAAAAGCGAGGTGAAGTTCCAGGAAGCGTTGACGGAGGTCAGGGTGAAGAAGTTGTTGTAGAGGGTGGCGGTTGCCGTCGCGGTGAGGTTGACGGTTTCGTTTTCTTCGAGGCTGAGGTTGGCGTTGATGGGGTGCGTGGCGTTCATGAGGCGACCCTGTAGGGGGATTCCGAGTGAGTTGTAGGGCGTGAGGTTTTTTACGGTGTCGATGACGACGGGACCCCAATAGGAGATTGAGGCGCCGCCGAGGTCGTCGATGGATTCGCCAAGGAACAGTTGGCTGAAGCCGTTGCGGTAGAGGTAGTCGATGACGGAGGCGTTGTCGCGGATGCCGACGGCAGGCGACAGCAACTCCCGGCGGTGGGTGATGAACCTGCTGGACCCCCAAATCTCGGCGCTCATGACCTCTGAGACGTCGAGTATGCTGACGCGCGCCATGCCGTAGGAGTCGTTGAGCCAGTCGACGACGACCTGTTCGGGGGTGGTGAG
>CAYUFO010000092.1:0-7048 GCA_964443985.1 uncultured archaeon
TTGAAACATCGATGGCGGTGGCAAATTGTTGAACTTGTTCAGCTTGGTTGAACACCCTGCTAAACCGCGATATCTCGGCATTGAGCCGTGCGTATCTTCGAGCAAAATCCCGCTCCTTTGGGGATTGGAGACTATGAAAGAGCTTCAGCTGGGTGTCGAGTATCGCTCTCAGGTCGTCTGGCCGCGAATCAAGGGGTTTGAGGGCCTTGTGGAAGGGTTTTTTGCCCAGGGCGTTTTTTTCATTTGTAGGCGCCATCCCCGAGGGCAGGGGGTGGCGGCAAAGACCTCCCGGCATGGCGGGGATTCAGTTCGGCTTATTCGTCTTTGAGGAATCTCGTCTTCGCGTAGCTCGTGCCGTCGGGGGCGACGAGTGTGACGGGGTGTTCGTCGTCGACGAGAAGTTTTCCATTGAGTGTTTCTGCGGTAGGTACGACGGGCAACTGTAGCCGTTGACCCACGCGTCCACCTCCCGTGATGCTAGCTGGCTGTAGCTGGGCATGGAATTCTATCTCGTTGTTGTCGCGTACTCGCATCGGGGGCTTGCCTTGCAGGGCCTCGTGTTGGTCGGCGTCCCATCGCCGAAATCCTTCATGGGATCCTTTCCTCATGGGAAGCGATTCGAACACTTCGACTGGTCCCTTGTCGGGCACGTTCAGGGTATAGCTTATCTTCCATGATTCGGTCGGAATGGGGGATTGTCCCTGCTGTCCGGCTTTTTGGTGGGGGCTTCGCACAACGGTCATGAAATGATGGGGGAGTGGGTCGTTAATAATCGGCCTCCTTTTTCCTGTCGCATCCGTGCCATATGGCAACAATCGATGCAAAAAATCATCTTTCTGAGGATTAAGAAGAGCCAGTCGAGGACAAGCATGTTCTATTAACCCACAATCACGCCTCCCAAAAACATACTCGACCTCGTTCGTTTTTTAATGTCGTCGCCTCATGTATTGCCATCCATTGATGTGAGGTGTATCTCTTATGAAGTATCTTGTATTGGCATTTGTTTGTTTCGTATTCGTCGCCGGCTGCCTTGGCGGCGATTCAACTGAACCTGCGTCCACCCCCGGACAGCAAGCTCTCGAGCCCCGGGCTTCTGCATCATCGCCTGCCGAGTCCGAAAGTCCTTCCATGGCCGAACAGGCAGCGGATTCGTTTGCCTCGCTTATGGGAAACGCCAATGCCCACTGTACGTATTCTTATCAGCAGCAGACTATGGACGTCTACTTCCTCAACGACAAGTTCAAGGTGCTTGACGCCCGGAATTCGGGTGCCGTCTTCGACGGCGAGACCTATTGGGTCTGGCAGGGCTCTGAAGGATTCAGGATCGGAAAGTCGTTCCTCGAAGAACAGGGAGCCGACCTGCCCACTCAAGCCGACATCATGTCTGCCGACGACTACGCCGAGACGTATGCCAACGTCGACCTCGACTGCGACTACAACGTCGTGTCGTCTTCTGACATCACACCGCCCGCAGGCATCGAATGGCAGGACTTGGAAGAGATGATGGCGCAGATTGAAACCCAGATGGGTGACGCCTGCCAGCAATGCCTCGCCAACGCCCCAGACCCCTCCGCATGCGAGCAGATATGCAGCATGTGAACGCTCTATGAGCTGGGCACCCCCCCACTATCTGGTCAAACGATGACCCGCCAGAGGATACCCGGAAAACCAGGCATACCCTGGAGGGGCCTCTTTTTTATTTTTCTTGCCGTTGGCGTCGTCTATGGCGTCACATGGGGTGTCCTCATCTGCCTCGAAAACGACTACGTCGGGCGGGGGTACGTCGCAAACGCATTCGTCGTCCTCGAGCAAACAATCAATAAAAGCGTAGTGTTCCCCCTCATCATCGGCGTGCTTGCGGGCGTCTACGCAAAACTCATCGAACGTCTCCCCTCGCGGGCAGATTCCCAGCGAGACGAGAGCCGCTTGTATACCTCGTCTTTTATCGTCCTCATCGCCCTCGCCTTCGTCTACCTCCTCGATTGGCGGGCACGCGCCCTCGAAAACGCCATTCGTGCCGGTCCACTATTAACCACGGGCGTGTCGTTTGGCATCGCATCACTCGTCCTGTTGCCCGTCCTCATCCCTCTGGTCGCGGCAGTGGCTTCTCTGATGACTGCTGCAACCCCCTCCCTCTTTACTGCAGCCGCCCGGGTTGGCCGATTCGCTACCGTCGGAAGCGCAGGCCTGCTCTTTTGCGTCCTCGCATTGAACCTCGTCGTCCCTTCGGCTTTTATCGCCCCCGGCACCGGCAGGCCGAACGTCATCATCGTCACCGTCGACTCCCTTCGCGCCGACCACGTGGGGGCCTATGGCTACGGAAAAAATACGACCCCCTTCCTCGATGCGTTCATGGCGAACGCCACCGTCTATACGAACGCCGTCACCCCGGAGCCTCTCACCGGCCCCGCCCATGCCTCGCTGCTCACCGGCTTACACCCTCTGCAGCACCAGGCCGCCCGCAACGGGTGGGTGGTCGATGCTCAGAAAGTGACGCTGGCCGAGGCGCTCCTCGAGCAGGGATACCTGACCCAGGCCTTCGTGAGCGTCTTCCACCTCGACACCCACTTGGGCTTCGGTCAGGGGTTCCTCGGGTTCTCAGGAGTCGACCGGCTGCAAAGCGAACAGTCTTCTGCCCGTGTCACTGATAAAACGCTTGCTTGGATGAGGACGGCAAGGGAGCCGTTCCTCTTGTGGGTGCACTACTGGGACCCCCACCATCCCTACGCGCCCGAGGAACGCTTCGACGTGTTCGCAGACCCGGACTACGAAGGGCCAATCGACTGGCACGACACCGTCGAGGGCCGCATCGACCCCGCACTCTCCCCCGAAGACCATGGGCGCATCACCTCGCTCTACGACGGCGAGATACGCTACACCGACGCCCAGATTGAACGGCTTTTTTTCGCCCTCGAAAGCCGTGGCATGCTCGACGACGCCCTCGTCATCGTCGCCGCCGACCACGGGGAGGTCATGGACGAGATACTCGACTCCCACGACTACGGCTTCGACCACGGCTACTATCTGTACGAAGGAAACCTCCGCATCCCCCTGACCATCCGCTACCCTGACGGGCGCGGGGGCGGGACCCGCGACCACCGGCTCGCTAGCATACTCGATGTCATGCCGACAATCCTCGACGTCGTCGGCGTATCGATTCCCGAGAACCTTGGCGGCCTGTCTCTTGCCGGCCGCGATGCGCAGCGGTTCGCTGATAGAAGCCTCATCGCCCTCAGCCATTTCGGCGTCGACAAAGACGCGCAGGAACGGCCGCCCCACACCTTCCACGACTACGCGGTGCGAACCCCGACGCTGAAATACATCCACGATGACGAAGGACCGGGTATCGAATTGTATAATCTGACCGCCGACCCCAACGAGACCCTCAATCTCTTCCCGAAGGACCGGGTCATCTCTGGTGAACGTGCGTCGACGCTCAGACGCTTTCGCGAGACCCATGGCGACATCGACGTGCAAACCATCTCCCCGGACCAAAGGGAGATGCTTGAGAGCCTCGGCTACGTGAACTGAGACGGGATATCGGGCGGGCATTTTTAACCCTGGCCTGCATAAACACTACACTGAGACGATGAATGATTTCGCCAGCCGCCTCGCCAACGTCCAGCCGTCTGCGACCCTAAAATACTCTGCCATGGCCAAAAAGCCCGGCATGATCAATCTGACGGTCGGGCGCCCCGACTTCACCACCCCCGAGGTCATCCGGGAGGCCGCCAAAAAGGCGTTGGATGAGGGGAAGGTCCACTACGTCCCCTCCCGGGGCATCCCCGAGCTCCGCGAGAAGATCGCCGAGAAACTCACCGTCGACAACGGCATACCCGACATCGACGCCGACAACGTCATCGTCTCCATCGGCGGCAAGCAGTGCCTTTTCGAGATCATGCTCGCCCTCGTCGGCGACGGCGACAAGGTCGCCTTCGCAAATCCAAGCTGGGTGAGCTACGAGCCCATGACGTATCTTGCGGGCGGCACGCCCGTGTGGCTTCCCACAAGACCAGAGGAGGGATTCATTCCCGGCGACGACTACCTCGAGGCCCTCAAGGAGGCCAAACCCAAGGTCCTCGTCGTCAACACTCCCTGCAACCCGACCGGCGCGGTGTACCCGAAGGCGACCCTCAAGGCAGTCGTCGACGTCTGCGCCGACAACGGCACCTGGCTCGTCAGCGACGAGGTCTACGAGAAGCTCGTCTACGAGGGCGAGCACGTGAGCCCAGGCACCCTCTACGAGAAGACCCTCACCTGCAACGCCTTTTCCAAGACGTACTCGATGACCGGCTGGCGCGTCGGCTACCTCGCATGCCCCGACCAGATGGTCGTCGACAAGATAGCCATCATCCAGGGACAATCCGTCACCTGTGCGACGTCTTTCGCCCAGTACGGCGCGCTTGCCGCCTTCACCCCCGAAGCGCGCAAGATGACTGCCGCCATGCAGGGGGAATACCGAAAGCGCCGCGAGGTCGTGATGCGCCGGCTTTCTGCCATCGACTGCGTCTGTGAAAAGCCCGCTGGCGCCTTCTACGTCTTCCCCAGCTTCGGCCCCGACGTCGACGACATCGCCCTCGCCGACAAATACCTTGAGGCCGGCGTCGCCCCCGTCCCCGGCAGCCCCTTCGGCAGCCGGGGCAAGGGTTGCCTGCGCCTGTCGTATGCCAACGCCCCCCAAGACCGGCTCGAGGAGGCCTTCGACCGCATCGAATCCATTTCACCCTAACCAATTGATTCAGCCGTGAGACCCATGACAGAAAACGTACTCGAAGTATCTGATGCAACCTTTGAAGACACCGTGACATCCAAGCCCCTCGTCGTCGTCGACTGCTGGGCGGAGTGGTGCGGGCCCTGCAAGGCGCTTGCCCCCACAATCGAACAGCTCGCCCAGGAATACAAGGACCGAATCACCTTCGGCAAGCTCAACATCGACGAAAACCGCGAGAAGGCCGCCGAATTCGGCATCATGAGCATTCCCACGCTCCTCATCTTCAAGGAGGGCAAGAACGTGGGAACCATCGTCGGCGCGCTGCCCAAGGACAGCCTCAGGGAGAAGCTCGACAAGCACCTCACCTGAAGCATGGCCGAAGCCTCAGGCGGGTGCGTGCGCTGCACCCGCTGCTGCCATCACGTCAGCCTGCAACTGGACACGCCCGAAGACGAGGCCGACTTCGAGGACATCCGCTGGTACCTTCTCCACGAGAACGTGAAAGTGTTCGTGGACGGTGTCGACTGGTACATCGAGTTCGCAACGCCCTGCACGAAGCTCGCAGACGAGACCTGCACCATCCACGACGTCCGCCCCGCCATATGCGCCGGCTACGACCCCGACAACTGCGAGCGCCACGGCGACTACTGGGACGTCCTATTTGAAACACCCGACGACCTCGAAGGATACCTGGTTGATAATCCTCCCCCGGACGCCTAGCCTTTATATTCCCGTCATCTGATTATCTTCCTACCATGGGTGACAGGAATCGGTATCTCGTGACGTCGGCGCTGCCGTACGCAAACGGGCCCCTGCACGTCGGCCACGCCATTGGCGCCTACGTGCCCGCCGATGTCTACGTCCGCTACCGGAAACTCCGAGGCGACGACGTCCTTTTCATCTGCGGCACCGACGAGTACGGGACGCCCATCAGCGTCAGAGCTGAAGAAGAGGGCGTCGACCCCAAAGCCATCGTCGACAAATACCATGCCATGCACGCAGACGCCTTCAAAAGGCTCGGCGTCGACTTCGACAACTTCAGCGGCACGGCGCGCCCCATCCACAACGAGACCGCCCAGGATTTCTTCCTCACGGTCCAGGAGAACGGCTACCTCGCCGAAGAGACCGTCGAGCGCCCCTACTGCCCCGACTGCGACCGCTTCCTCCCCGACCGCTACGTCACGGGCACCTGCATCCACTGCGGCGCCGATGACCAGCGCGGCGACCAGTGCGAGGCATGCGGCAAACAGTACGAGAGCGTCGAGGTCAAGAACCCGAAATGCGTCATCTGCGGGGGGACGCCCCACGCCAAGCCGACGACCCACTGGTTCTTCCAGCTGCAGGAGTTCGAAGGAAAGCTCACCGACTGGCTGTCGAGCAGGGATCCGGACCGCATATCTCCTTCGTTCCCCGACAACGCCCGCAACTTCAGCCTCGGCTGGATACGCGAGGGTCTCAAGCCCCGGGGCATCACCCGCGACATGAAGTGGGGCATCCCCGTCCCCGGCGCCAAGGGGGAGGGCAAGGTACTCTATGTCTGGTTCGACGCCCCCATCGGCTACATGAGCTCCACCAAGGAATGGGCCCGCGACGTCGAAGGCGATCCCGCCGCCTGGGAGCCCTACTGGAAGGATTCCCGGACCCGCATGGTCCACTTCATCGGCAAAGACAACATCCCGTTTCACGCCATCATCTGGCCCGCCATGCTTTTAGCCCACGGCGGCTTCAACCTCCCCTGGAACGTCGCCAGCAACGAATACCTCAACCTCGAGGGCAGGAAGATGAGCACCAGCCGCGGCTGGGTCGTCTGGCTGCACGACCTTTTAGCCGAGTTCCAGGCCGACGCCATCCGCTACTACCTTCTCTCCATCGCGCCCGAATCCGCCGACAGCGACTTCAGCTTCGATGAATTCAAGGGCAAGGTCAACAACGAGCTCATCGGCACCCTCGGCAACTACATCAACCGGACGTTGACGTTCATCGCCAACAAGAACGACGGCGTCATTCCAATACCAGATACTGATAAAGAATCACTGGAGGAATTCATTTCCGAGAATGGAGAGATACTGCATGAAAAACTTCCGCCTGCTGAGAGGAGCAACAAAGGAGAGATTATCGTGGAAAACCTCATCCTTGATCTCCTCAGAGCAATGAGAAAACATCATGAAGTCTATGTAGGGGAGAGGATTGAATCCTTTAAATTCAAGAATGCCCAGTCCGGTCTTTTATTGTTGGCTCAGGCAGGAAACGTATTCTTCCAAAAAAGAGAACCTTGGAAGGGTGGCAACGAGACGACGCTGTATCTGTGCGCGAATCTCTGCCGCAGCCTCGCCATCC
>CAYUFO010000093.1:0-7032 GCA_964443985.1 uncultured archaeon
GACACTAAAAGCTATCAAACTCACCCGAGAACTCGGCGTCCCCATCCTCGGCGTCGTCATCAACCGCGTCAAAGGAGAACCCTACGAACTCGCCACCCCATTCGTCACCGACACCCTCGAAGAACGCATCATAGCAGGCATACCTGAAGACATCGACGTCGCCAAAGCGGTGGGCTCAAAGACACCCATCGTCTCCCTGAAGCCCAAGAGCCCCGCAAGCATCTGTTATAAAAGACTCGCCGCCCAATTGATTGGCGTCGACTACCGCGTCCCCGAGGAGGCCACCCTCCTTTCGAAGATACTCGTCTTCCTCGGATTGCGCAAGGACTACCTCGGTGCCGCCCTGAGCATCGGACGATAAGGATTTCCCATGGCAGACGATTCCCCCCCCAAGGGCCGCGACATGGCCAAGCTCTCAAAGCTTCTTGCGACGAAGAAGGCCATCTCCGACAAGGAGCTCGCCCGCGCCCTCAGCATCGACGTCGAGGACGCCCCGAAGTGGGCGAAGCTCTTGGGCATCACCCTCGCCGCAGACGACACCGACCCCGAGATAGCCGAGCTCGAATCCCTGCTGCAGAAACTCGGCAGCGAGGAGGAGCACCTCCTCGAAGACCGCCACACCCTCGCCCGCAAAAAGGACTACATCGCAGACGAGCTCGGCCACGAGACCGAGGACCTCACCGAATCAATCGACGACCTCGAGGAGCTTCGCACCGAGAAGGAATCCGAGTTCTCCGAGCTCGAGTGGAAGATACGCGACCTCCAGCAGAAGAAGAAGCAGGAGCTCGAAACCATCCAGCGGCGCATGGCAGAGCTGAAGAACAGGGAATCCGAGTTCACCCGCCTCAAGGACCAGCTCCAAAAGACCAAGGCCAAGCAGAAGGAGCTCGACGAGCTCGAGGCCCGCATCGAGGAGGCCACGGCCCGCCGCGAGCAGGCGGCGCGCCGGGAGGAGCGGCTGCTCGACGAGATATCCGAAAACAAGCGCGAACACGAGGAGCTCCGCCATGCCATCGACCTCCTCGAAGAGTCCTGCAACGAGAGCCGTCGGCGCATCAGCGAACTCGTCTCCGAGACCGACGAGCTCGAGAAGACGAAGGCGGAGCTCGTCAAGGAAGCGGAAGGCGTCAAGCTCGAAGCCCGGATAATCGACAAGAAACGCGAGCAGATCAAAGCAGACGTCGCCGCCGTATTGCGCCAGCGCGAGGAGCTCGAGGACAAAAAGCGCGACCTCGAGTCCTTCGACGCCGAAAGCCAGCGGCGCATCGACGCCGAGAAGGATACGATCCGCAAGCTCGAAGAGGAGCTCTCCTCGATGAAGGACAAGGAGTCCGCCCTCGCCGACAAGAAGAAGGAGCTCTCCGACGCGCTTGCGAAAAAGCAAAAGGAGATAGCGGAAAAGAACAAGCAGCTCGGCGCCCTCGCCACCGACATCGTCGCCCTCGAAAAGAAGCACGCCGAAGAGACGCGCCACCTCGCCGAGGAGCGCGACGGCGTGGAAGGCCGCAAAAAGGAGATAGAGCGCCTCACCGAGCAGGCGAAGGAGGCGAAGGAGCAGCGGGCAGTCCTCGAGTCCCAAAACAAGGCCCTCGCCGAGGAGCTCACAAAAGCAGCGGAATCCTACAATGCCCTCGAAAAGGAGGTGAGCGCCCTTGAGAAGGAGGTCGCCGACGGGGACGAGCACGTGGCGGACCTGAAGAAGAAAATCACCGAACTCGCCGAAAAAAAGAAAAAGCTCACCGAGGAGCAGTCCACGCACGCCCAGCGGACGAAAGGCCTCGCCGAAGAGGAAATGCGGCTCCAAGAGGAGGTGTCTGCGCTCTCCGAAAAACGCGACAAAGCGAAAAAAGACCTCACCGCCACCGAGAAGGGCCTCGGCGACCTCGTCAGCCTGCGCCTTACCGCGAAAAAGGAGGCCGACGAAGCCCAGGAAGAGCTCGCGAAGGCGAAGGCCCGCATGGACGACGTCAAGGGCGAGCTGAAAGAACTCGCACAGAAGAAGAAAGCAGCCGTCGAAAAGCGCCGGGATATCGAGGCCTACGCCGAGAAGTTCGGCGACATCAAGGCCCAGCTGAAAAAGGCAGACGACCAGCTCGCCGACCTCGAGGACCAGATAGCCGCCGCCCAGGAGACGAAAAAGAAGCTCCTCGCCGACACCAAGGACTACGACAAGCGCCTCAAGGCCAAGAAGGCCGAGCTCAAGAAGGCAACGGAGGAGAACGCCTCCTTGGACGCCAAGCGCAAAAAGCTCCACGACCTCGAAGAGCGCGTCGCATCGCTTGCCACGGAAGAGGAGCGGCTCGACAAGGCCCTCACCGAAGCGGCGCGCCAACAGGAACGAAAGGAGAAAGCCATCGAGGAGAAAGCGGCGGGCCTCAAGGAGATACAAAGGAGCGTCGAGACCCTCGCGCGAAAGATCACCGACTACACGCGAAAGGAGGAGGAGTTCACCGAGCACATCTCCTCGCTTGAGGACACCCTCAAAGCCAAGACCCAGGCCCTCGACAACCTCCAAGCCGACGAGGAGAAGCTCAAGTCAGAGCTCGAAGAGCTCAAAAAGCGGGAGGAGGGATCAAAGGAGCGCATCGAGCGGGTGCAGGAGCTCCACGGCAGGGTCGGCGACCTCAGGCTCAAGCAGAAGAGACTCAAGGAAGAATTCGAGAACGCGCAAAAAGAGCACGACGAACTCGCCGCCGACGTGGATGCGACCGAAGAGCAGCGCAACCGGCTCTCCATCCAGGTCGAGGCCCTGCGCTCCAAGCACGACACCAAGAAGGAGGAGATACGGCAGGCCGCCGAGCGCCACGCCTCGCTTCGCGACACGTTCCGAGACATCAAGCAAGCGCTCACCGAGAAGATCGAGCAGATGCAGCGCCAAGAGGAACTCAACAAGAAGCTCTCAGAGGACCTGGCCGCCCAGACCCGCCGGCAGCGGGAGCTCGACGAGGCCTCGGAGTCGCTCAGAAAGCGGGTCGAACAGCACCGCGAAGAGCTGGAAGCCAAGCAAAGGGAGCACGAAGGCATCACCGAGAAGCTCGGCCCCCTCGACAAGCGCCTTGCAGAGCTCGAAGGCCAGATTGCCGTCCAGTCACGGCAGGTCGAAGAATATCGGGGGCGAGCCGCCTCCCGGGAAAAGGAGCTCGCCCAGCTTGCCGCAGACCGCAAAAAGGCGCAGGCGTCCCTTGACGCTCTCAGCAAGCAAATCGAGGAGGGGCGCAAAGACTATGCCTGCGCGAAAGACCGGCGGAAGAAGCTCCAAGCCGAACTCGAAGCCCTCGAGCGCTCACGGGCGGACCTCGATGAACGAATCCAAGAGCACCAGGCCACGCTCTCCGCGCGGGAGAAGGAGAAGGGCGGCCTCAGCGAACAGGCGGCCTCGCTCGCCAAGCGCCTCAGCGAGATCGGCGAGGAGCTTGCCACAAAGAAACGGGAGGCTGACGCCCAGCGAGCCCGCATCGCAGAGCAGGAAAAAGAGATTGAAAAGGAGGAAAACAGCAAAAGCGCTCTCTCCCAACGGCTTTCTGACCTGCAGTCCCAGCTCTCCCAGAAACGCAAGGATGTCGCCGAGAAGAAGTCGAGAGAGGATCAGGTTCGCGCAGAGCTTGCCCTCCTCGACGAGGAGGGAGAGAAGCTCGCCAAGGAGACAGCCGCCCAACAGGAGGAGATAGCCCGCAGAAGGGAGCTCAACAAGACCTATCGCGACCAGCTTGCCAACCTCAAAAAGGAGCGGGTCAAAGAAGACGAGCTCGCCAGGGAGAACGAGTCGCTGAAAAAGAAGCTTGCCAAAGGAGACCAGGCGCTCATCGAGGCCGAGCAGGAGAACGCCCGCCTCACCCAGGACCTCACCTCACGAACGCACAAGACCGAAGAGCTCTCCAAAGAGGCAGCCGACATCCGCCGCCAGATAGAGAGGCTCGGCAAGGAGGAGGACCGGATCCAAAGGGAGGTCGGGGAACTAAAGGCCGAAGCCGAAAAGAAGCAGAAGGCGCTCCAACGTCTCAGGGAAGGGAAAACCGAAGCAGAGCAGGCCGCCAGGACCGCAGGAGAGGAGATGGCTGCCTGCCAGGACGCGACCGCATTCAAAAAGAAGGCCGACACCATGCATGACCGGGAACAGGCCCTATCAAAGCGGGAGAAGACCCTCGCCTCCCGCGAGCGCGACCTCGGTTCCCGGGAGAAGAACCTCGAGGAGAAGAAGCGCTCCCTGGACGCATCGGCCGCCGCGCTATCCGAACGGGAGAAGAAGCTCGTCGAGCTCGAGAAGGAATCGCTCGCCCGCGAGGAACGCGAGCAGCGCCTTCGCGCCGAGATGGCCCGAAAGGAGGCCCAGCTGCAAGGGGAGCGAGACCGTCTGCGAGAGGAGATGGCTCAAAAGGAGCAAAAGCTCAAGGCCGTCATCGAGCGGGTGGAGTCCATGGTCGAGTCGGGACTCACCCACTTGGAATCCATCGAGGAGCAGGCAGACGAGGCAACTCCCCCGGTTGCCGAATCCAAAAAGATAGCCCACAAGGCCGACCTCGAGGAGCGGCTGCTCAAGCTCCTAGACGGTCATGGCTCGTTGTCCGTCGGCAAGGCCGCATCCCTGCTCGGCGTCGAAAAGGACGTGGTCGCCAACCTCGCCCGTCAGCTCGTGAAAAAGGACGACCTATTGGTCGAGAAGCGGCGCTTCGCAGACGATATCATCACGCGGACGTAGCGTGATTTTTATACCGGGATTCCTATGTCCCTACTTCTTTGGTGTCAGCAACACGATGAGTCCCTATTGCTATGGCGTCCGGGCGGGGCAACGACCCGACTGCAAGCGGTGCCCGCTCCTTGAGTGGTGCCGAAAAATCTGCGCTGAAAACGACTCCCTCGACGAGGCGCTCTGACGCCGCCTGCTCCCACATCGCCACGGCGTCGATGTCTGCGCCGCCTTCTTGCGTCGTGCGCTCTCGTATCCTCGTGGGCACCGCGACGGGTACCGCGGACCCCGCCACGATGGCCTGGCCGCGGGCGAGGCCCGGCAGGTCATAGACGATGTCCTCGGTGACGGACTCCACCGACTGGCGGATGTATTCCTGGTCTGCGGGGTTGACGATGCGCATGATTATCTGCGTGTTGCATTGGCTGAGGACGTCGGCGTCGAGCTTGCCGGGCCGCTGGCTGACGATGCACAGGCCGACGCCGAATTTTCTGCCCTCACGGGCGATGCGGCGCAGGATGCCCCGCGACAGCACGGGCCGTTCGTCGAGGCAGCCCCGGGGGATGAAGTTGTGGGCCTCTTCGACGATGAGGTAGACGGGGACGGCGAGGGTGTCGCCCCCATACGACTCGGCCTTGACGTGGCGGCGACGGGCGTGGAAGATGCTTCTGGCGAGCACCGAGATGACGGTCTCTGAGATGGTGGTATCGGCGTCTGAGAGGTCGATGACGGTGAGCTGGTTGGGGGCGGCGATGTCGGTGGTCCTGGTGCCCGATACCGAGAATATCCGCATCCGGTCGAGCCTCCTGATGCGGCGTGCGAGGCCGCCGATGGTGGGGAATCCAACCTTCTTGATGATGCCCCGAAGCTCCTTTTCAGGGAACACGGAGACGTCGGGGTCGTGGTTTTTGTCCTTGCCCCCCTTTTTGAGCTCGTGCATGTGGGAGAGGACCTTGAGGAGCAGCCGCAGGTCGTATTTCTCGTAGAAGCGGGCCGCCATGGCTGTTATCTCCTCGAGGAGGTCCTGCTGGGTGGCGGTGAGGTCGGGGATGAGGGCGGCGAAGTCACCGCGGGTGAGGCTTGCCGCCTCGATGGTGAGCCGGGTGGGGCCGCCGGGGGCGAATACCTTGACGCTGGCGTCTGTGAATCGCATGTTCCGGTATTCGCCGTGTGGGTCGAAGACGACGATGCTCGCATGCTTCTCCATGAGCTCTTCGATGAGGACGCCGACGGTGTAGCTTTTGCCGGCGCCGGTCATGGCGAGGACGGCGCAGTGGCGTCCGACGAGGTCGTTGGCGTTGACGGTGAGGGGGACGGCGGGCCGCGTGGCCAGGCAGCCGATCTCGAGGCTCGGGCCGCTGTGGGCGAGAATGCGCGCGAGTGCGGCGTCTTCTGCGAGTGCGACGTCGCCTGCGGGGGCGATGCCGTGGCGGGGCGGGGCGAGCCCGTCGGGCGTTTCGTGGCCGAGGACGGCGACGCGGGCGAGGGGGTATTCTCCTTCGGCGAGGATGTAGTCGGCGAGCCTGAGGTCGCGGCCGAATTCGTCGGGCAGCAGTTCGTTGGTGATGGTGATGTCCTTGATGACGCCGAGGATGTCGTGGCCGGTGACGGTTTCTTTGACCGTCACGAACTCGTCCTTCTTGACGTGGGCTTCCTGGCCTTTTTTGATGACGAAGTGGTATTCCTTGAGGGTGGTGGTGCCGATGACCCGCCCTACACTGGTCATGTATGGCTATTGGCGAATCCTTTAAAAGACGATTCACAGAGAGCAGGGGAAAAATAATCCTCCTACTTCCTAGCCGTTATCTGATAGAGGGTAACCCCTTCCTGACCGAATTTACGCGTATAATGCGTCCGTTTGTATTCAGTGCTCGTGAACTCCCGAATGACAATATTCTCGTCTTCGAATGGAGATTCATCAAGTGATTCCTTCACTGAGTCCAAGACTTCACCAAAGACTGAAAAATTCACCTGTCCTCCCCGTCTAAGTTTATTATGTGACGTTGTCAGTGTCTCCAGTGTGTGTTTTTTTACCGAATCCCTTGTTCCTACCCCTTTTGGTCCAGTCACGACTGTGTATTTTCCACTCCAATACTGGCGTTTCTGTTCATCATATATCCCTAACGCCAAATTTGAGTTCACCGACCAGACAGAGTCGTCCTTCAATCGTTTAAGTCCCCTATTGAAGTCGGCGGTGATGTGTTCACAGTTGGATGGGAGCTCAGGGTGGTCTTTTCCCAGGTCAATTTCAATAAATCGGACATGTGGGTATCGCTCGCCGTATCCTATGGTTTTTTCCATGGGATTCTCTTGGGGGTGGCTTGCATCTCCAAGATGAACCACAATAG
>CAYUFO010000094.1:0-7000 GCA_964443985.1 uncultured archaeon
GACACACGCCGGCAAAAGTTCGGGTCGCGTGGTCGCGATAATCAATTCCTTGCCTGCGACCTTGAAGACGATGTCGTGAAATTCGCTTTCGAGCTCCGTGTCCTCGCATTCCACCTGACTGATGCCCGTCTGGCACTCGGGGCACCACATAGTCGGCGCATCTTTTCTGTATTCGCGGCCCATCTCGTAGAGCTCGATGAAGCTTCGCTGGCTGATGCGCTGGCAGTGCTCGTTGATGGTGGCATAAAAGACACTGATGTCACAGCTCATCCCTATACGTTTCCAATCGGCGATATATTTCGGCAACAATTCCTCTTCGAGGGTTTTCATGCAGAGATCGTTGAATTCCTGTCGATTCATGTCTCGGGCACGTACTCCTTTCTCTTTTTCCACAAGACGCTCTGTTGGAATGCCGTTGTTGTCCACTCCAAACGGATAGAAGACGTTATAGCCCCGCATGCGCTTGTAGCGGACGATGAAGTCCTGCTGTGCGTAGGAAAACGCGTGGCCGAGGTGCATCTTGCCGCTCACCGTCGGCGGAGGCGTGTCGACTGAATACACGTCGCCTCCCGCGTCGGGGTCGAACCGGTAGACGCCTTCGTCCTCCCAGAACGTCTCCCAGAGCGGTTCCTGCTCCTTCGAATCGTAACGCTTGGGCATGTCTGCCATGACAGGAAACAACAAGGGAGCCGCACAATAAAAAAGGAAGCTAGTCCGTCCAGTAGGTATATGCTATCTCCCGCTTCTCGCCGGGAGCGAGGGTGACGTTCCAGGTCATGAGATTGCCGGGCTGCTCTTGGTAGGCGACGCTCGCTTCGAGGTCCTTGGCCTGCTGGGGGAAGCCGTCGAGGAGCGAGACGGTGACTGCCTCGTCCTTGTAGTTTTTCAAAAGGAGGACGACGCTGTGGTCGTAGTCGCAGCAGCTGCGGTCTTCTCTGACCTTGCTGGTGGTGAGTTTTTTCACGTCGATGTCGGGGGCGGCTCCCACCGTGATCTTCGCCTTCCTGCCCCGCGGCGTCCATTCGATGCCGTCCTCGCCCACAAGAAGGCCGTCCCGGTAGACGGCGACCTTTCCCGCGGGCCAGGTCTTGTTGTCGTTTCTCACCTTGAAGATGCGCTGGACCTTGCCGGCGGTCTCGGTCTCCCATTGCTGGTAGCTGCGATAGCCGGTGTCGGTTCCCGGGCATCCCAGACGTAGAGCCTTTCGACGTCGACGTCGTCTTCGTAGAGGCTGATGAGCTTGGTCTCGCCGGCCCTAAGCGTTTGGGTGCCCGGGAGATCGTAGACCTCGTATTCCTCAAGAGAGGACGTGGATACGGGGGGAAGGGAATACTCCTGGTCGGCAATCATGTTCGCGACATCGAGGGCTCGTTGGGAATGGGTCATCTCCTCATTCAATATCCCCGACATGCTGTATCCTTCGTATCCGTCGCGCTGGGCGAGGCGGATGCTCCCTCCAATCAACCGCACCTTCACGTCGTCGAGGTCGTGGCCGAGGGTGTTGGTGACCTTAGCCCAGTAGCCGAAGCGGGCCCGGTCGTCGCCTGCCTGCGTTGTTGACTGTTCTGATCCGAAGACGAGTCCCTTTATCCACTCCCACCACCCCTGCCGTTCGGGCTTTTCCGGGCGCTCACCCACCTGGTCGAGCGTGTAGACGGGCTCCCAGGAGAGCCCTTGGGTGAGATACATGACGCGGACGTCCCGTTCGCCCGCTCCCGTATCCCGAAAGCTGATGGTAGGGGGATTGCCCTGCATTGGTCGGCCGTAACCGTAGTACGGGTTGATTGTCGTGGTCGCGTCGAGTTCTGGAAGGAGCGGTCGTTCGTCGAAGAGAAGATTGGCGATGGAGGAGACGCTCAACGTAAGATAGGGAAACAATTGTCTCGTCCCGTTTTTTTCAGTGACGACGACTTATTCTAGGAGGAGGTAACCGTTTTTGACCCACACGAGCGTTGCGTCGTATCGGCTACCATACGCGAGGAATGATACCTCCTTGTTCTCCTGGCCAGAAAGGATTTTTTCGATGACGCCTTGGTAGGGCGCACTGGGAAGCGTCGTTGTGGTCGTTGCCACGCTGGGCGTTACTGAGATATCATATGCCTTCCCCTTTGATTCCAACACGCGTATCGAGTCTGAGTAGGGCGTTCCATTCACGGTGAGGTTGAATTCGTTCCCCCCCCGCAATCGTCCCGTCCCGGGCGACCAACATGATTCCCTGGGGATAGCAGGTGACCTCGGACACGGGCAGGGATAACTCGGCCCCCGCACGGACAAAGGCGATAAAACGAAAACGTAGAGTGCGAGCACGAACAGTCTACGTGACCCCATGGTACCCTTCATTGTTCTTTGAATTTATAAATGTGTGCAGACCTAGCCGCAATCGTCACTCCATACCTTGCCGGTTATTTAAGAACAGGAAATAAATAGTGTGCGGTGGGAATTGCATGGGAAACGAAACCGACCTCTCGACCGAGCTCGCAGGCGTACCTTTAGACAACCCAACCGTCCTCGCCTCCGGGTTTCTCGGCGTTGCGGCCTCGACCTTGAATCGAGTCGCCAAGTTCGGTGCAGGTGCCGTCACGATCAAGTCCATCGGCCCCGAAAAACGCGAAGGCCACCCCGAGCCCGTCGTCTGCGAGGTCGAAGGCGGGCTCCTCAACTGCGTCGGCCTGTCCACGCAGGGTCCAGAAGCCATCGACGAGCTCAGAACGGCGCTCGCCGACGTCAAGAAACCAGTCATCGCGAGCTTCTACGGCAAAACAGTCGACGACTACGCAATGCTCGCCGAAAAAATCGACGCCGTCAAGCCGCCGCTCCTTGAGGCCAACATCAGCTGCCCCAACGTCGCTGACGAATTCGGCTCCCCGTTCGCCGCCAAGGCCGACACCACTGCCGCGGTCGTCTCTGCCATAAAGGAAAAATCCAAGATCCCCCTCTTCGTCAAACTCACGCCCAACGTCCCCGACATCGTCTCCATCGCAAAAGCTGCAGTCGAGGCGGGCGCCGACGGCATCACCGCCATCAACAGCGTCGGGCCCGGCATGAAGATCGACCTCGCGGCAAGGAAGCCCGTCCTCAGCAACAAGAGCGGAGGGCTATCGGGGCCCGCCATAAAGCCCATCGCCGTCCGCTGCGTCTACGACATCACGGCGGCCGTCGACGTCCCCGTCATCGGCACCGGCGGCGTCACATCCGGGGAAGACGCCGTCGAGATGCTCCTTGCCGGGGCGTCCGCGGTCGGCGTCGGCACCGCCCTCATGTACCGCGGCCTCGCTGCCTGCAACGACATACCCGAAGAAATAGCCTCATTCATGGCCGACAATGGATACTCTAACCTAACCGACCTCATCGGAGCCGCCCATGACTGACCTCAAACACGCCCCCCGGACGGTGCCGCTTGCCGCCGTTCAAAAGGCGGCCGAGAGCATCGTCAGGCTGACCCTCTCCGTCGCCCACGATGCCCGGCCCGGCCAGTTCTCGATGCTCTGGATTCCCGGCGTCGGCGAGAAGCCCTTCAGCTACAGCGCTATCGGGGAAGAGCGCATCGAGTTCACCATCCAGGCCCTCGGCCCATTTACCGAAAAAGCAGTCGCCCTCGAAAAAGGCGACCTCGTCGGCGTGCGAGGCTCCTACGGCAATGGCTTCACCCAGAAAGGCAAGAACGTCTGCGTCGTCGGCGGCGGCGTCGGCACCGCGCCCCTCATGCCCCTCGTCACGGCGTTCGCGAAAAGCAACGTCAAGACGACCACCGTCTACGGCTACCGCTCCCGGGGCACCCTCCTGTTCATAGACGAGCTCCGCGACCTCGGCGTCGAAAGCCACATCTCCACCGAGGACGGCTGCATGGGCACGAAAGGCTACTGCAGCGACGTCTTCGACGACCTCGTCGCCACCAACACCTACGACCACGTCTACGCCTGCGGTCCCGAGCCCATGCTCGCCCGCGTCGCCGACATCTGCCTTCGAGAGGGCCTCCCCTGCCAGCTCTCCGTCGAGCGCTACATGAAATGCGGCATGGGCATCTGCGGACAGTGCGCCATCGACCCCAAGGGACTGCTCGCCTGCCTAGACGGCCCCGTCTTCACGGCAGAGGAGCTCAAGGACTCCGACTTCGGATACAGGACCCGCGACAAGGCGGGCTGCACGTGCGAGCTCTGAGAGAATGCGCCACGACCTCATCGTACGAAACGGCAAGATAGCCACCGCCGAAGGCGTCGCCCCCGCCTGCATCCTCGTCGACGACGGCCTCATCTCCGCCGTAACGCCGACACAAGGCGGCGAAAAGGCCGAGGACGTCATCGACGCCAAGGGAAAGCTCGTCCTCCCCGGCATCATCGACTGCCACGTCCATTTTCGCGACCCCGGCGCCACGAAGAAAGAGGACTGGAAGACCGGCAGCCAGGCCGCCGCCGCGGGGGGCGTCACCACCGTCCTCGACATGCCCAACACGGCGCCCACAACGACAACGGGGAAGGCGCTCAGAGAGAAACGGGGCATCGCGGAAAAGAAATCCCTCATCGACTTCGGCTTGCACTTCGGGGCAGCCGGCGGCAACCAGAAAGAAATCGAACACGTATTCGACGTCGCCTCGGTCAAGTTCTACTTGGGCTCCTCGACGGGGCCCTTACTCATGGACGACCCCGTCCTCGTCGAGGACTATTTTCAGATTCTCACAGACAAGGGCATTCCCGCAACCGTCCACGCCGAAGACGAAGCCCTCATCAAAAAACGAACCGACATCCTCTCGGTCAAATCACGGCGTCCCGAGGACTATGGCCGCGCTCGGCCCCGCGAAGCGGCCGAGACATCCGTGCGCGACGTCCTCGCCATCCACCAGAGGACGGGCTGCCAGCTCCACGTGTGCCACGTCTCGACGAGAGAGGAACTCTCCCTTCTCAGAGAAAGGCAACCCAACGTTTCCTTCGAGGTGACGCCCCACCACCTCCTCCTCGACGAAGGCGACTATAAGCGGCTGAAATCGTTCGGCAAGGTCAATCCCCCCCTTCGCACCAAGGCCGACCGCCTCGCGCTCTGGCGGGCCGTGCAAGACGGCGTCGTCGACTGCGTCGGCACCGACCACGCACCCCACCGCGCAGACGAAAAGGAGGCGGGCATCTGGGAGGCGCCCGCGGGCTTGCCCGGCGTCGAGACCACGCTCCCCCTGCTGCTCACCCACGTCCACCGGAAGAATCTCACACTTCAACGGCTCGTATCTCTCACCGCATCAGGGCCCGCAAAGGTATTCGGGCTCGAAGGTAAGGGAGCAATCGCCCCGGGATTCGATGCCGACCTCGCCATCGTCGATTCCGCGCGGGAGTGGACCATCACCGCCGACGAGCTGCACAGCAAGTGCGGCTGGACGCCCTACGAGGGCTTTGCCGTCCGCGGTGCCGCCACCCACACCATCGTCCGCGGATCCCTGGTCTACGAAGACGGCGCATTTATCAAGCACAAGGGCAAAGAAGTAGCCTATACGAGGAACTCGAAATGACCGTCGCAGAAGACGTCGCCCGGATGCTCTTGGACATCAAGGCCGTCACCCTCAACACCGACAAGCCCTATCGCTACGCGTCGGGCATCCTCTCGCCCATCTACACCGACAACCGGCTGCTTTTGGGCTACCCCGACAAACGAAAAAAAATCGAAGAATGCTTCGCCGCCCTCATCGACGAGAAAAACATCGACTGCGACGTCGTCGCCGGCGTCGCCTCCTCGGGCATCCCGCACGCCGCCTGGCTTTCTGACCGCGTCGACAAGCCCATGATATACGTCCGCAAGGCCGGCAAGGACCACGGCAAGGGCAACCAGATCGAGGGCGTCCTCGGCGTCGGCCAGAAGGTCGTCCTCGTCGAAGACCTCGTCTCCACCGGCGGCAGCTCGCTTGCCGCAATCGAAGCCATAAGGCAGGCCGGCGGCTTCGTCGACACCTGCCTTGCCGTCTTCACCTACCAGATGCAGAAGGCCGTCGAGGGGTTTCGCGCAGCCGACGTCCTCCTCTACCCGCTCACCGACTTCCCCACCCTCATCGAGGTCGCAGCCGAAGACGGCTACGTGACCCGTGGCGATGCCGCCAAGGCCCTCGCCTGGAACCAGGACCCGGCAGGCTGGGGGCGCGAGATGGGCTTCGAATAGGGCTCCTATCCTCTCTTCTTGGACGCCGCGACGAGCGCGAGCACGACGACGAGGAATCCAACCAAAAGCAGGAGGGATTCGTAACCGTCTTCAGACTGATTCGTGCGGGGTCCGATTGACGGGGGGAGAGTGTCTTCTGGGTCGGGGTCGGGTATGTCGATTCGTTCTGGCGTGACGTCTTCTATCGACTCGGCTCCCGCCTCCTCTCGTATGCTGAAGCAGGTTCCCCGCAGGCAGAAGTCGACGTTCGTGCCCTTGGCGAGGTATCGGCCGATGTCGTCGGCCTCGTCGAGGAGCTGGAAGTAGGCGTCGCTGCCGTATTTAATTTCGATGGCGTCGGCATCCGCGTCGAAACTGTTGTCGACCCAGACGTCGTCCCTGCGGTAGAACGTCTTCTCGCCGGCGTATTCGATGCGCCCCGATTCGTCGTCTGTGACGGTCTGCGACTGCTTGAGGCCTTCGGCGTGGACGGCGGCCTTGACGGCGCCGGCCCCGCTGTCGGCTGCGAAGTTGGTCGCAGACAGCACAGAATCCAGTTGCTCGCGGGCGCGCTCCATGAGCGGCACGGGCGTCGGTCCCCCCCGGCGGACGGGGGCGGTGTAGTCCTCGTCTTCGGCCACGAGGAAGGACGTGTAGGGCGTCATGATGCCGTGGTCGAGGCTGAGCTCGATGATCTCGTCTTTGAGCTCCCGGTCCTCGCCGTGCAGCCGTATCTCGGAGAGGAGGTAGCCGATGCGGCGGGTCGCCCACAGCCGGGGCAGGAAGCCGTTGTCGCGGTCGACTTTTGGGAAGTAGGTGTCGTAGGTGTATGTCTTCTTCTTGCCGGCGACGTATCCCGTCAAGGTGATGGTCTGTTCACCATCGTCTG